>JAYVOO010000137.1:0-2329 GCA_043757905.1 Oligoflexia bacterium | reverse complement strand
CGTGCGGGTTCAGGTTGTCTTCATAGAACCTGCCGGCCGAGAGATGGCAGTCGCTGATGATGAGCTTGTAACTAGGCATTCGCGTACGATCGACTTCCACACAACTATTATAGGGCTCGCCCCGGTTGGGCACATAGCTTAATATCGAGCGTTGATGCCGACGACCGCCCGATTCACTTGCCGTCTTTTCCACAAGTTCCTAGGGCTGTTCCCAGGCCTGCTCGCAGGCTTTTTGAGTATCCACGCCCTGGCCGCGTCGGGGCCGATCGAGATCCTGCTGCCGGGCGCGGCCTATTCGGTCGCGGCCGATCGCGCACTCTCAACCCAGGTCGAGCTATTCAACCGTCAAAATCCCAAGACCCCGGTGCGAATCATCCGCCGCGGCGAGGACTTCTCATCTCTTCGGGAACTCATGGCTCGCAAGCTCGCGGGCGAGCTCCCTGATCTCGCGGCGATCGATCCGGCCGAGCTCGAGGCCGTGCGAAAGCTCCAGATCCTGAAACAGGTGCCACCCGCGCTAGCGAAGTTCCTGGGAGGAGGAGGCCAATGGAGCCTGCCCTTTCTTCGCGCAGTTCCACTCCTGCTTGCCAACGTCCAGCGCCTGCCCACAAAACAGATGCCTAGGGACTGGCCCGCGCTCGTCACGCTCGTCAATGAGCTCGCCCATCGCAGCGAGACTTCGAGCGAACCGTCGGAGGCGGGTTATCAGATCGCGCTCCCCCTACAAGGCGCGCGCGGACTCTGGGTCTTCGAAGCGCTTGCCAACCGCCCGCTCTGGAAACGCGAGCCGGGCGGACTGAAATCCAATCGAGATCTTGCGGATCCGGTCCGGAAGATCCAGCGCCTGCTCGACACTCCCGGCATCGCGCGAGCCGACGAAAGTTGGGAGCACGCGATCCAGGCGTTCATTGACCGCAAGGTGCCGCTCGCGCTGGTCTCGTCTGACATCCTTCCTTTCCTCGCGGGCCGCGCGACCTTTGAATGGAAAGCCGAGCTGATGCCGGTCGCGGTCGAGCCCGGTAAACAAAGCCATCTCCTCGCGGGCACGGATCTCGTCCTAACTCGTGACCGTCCCGAGGTTCGCAAGTTCCTGGAGTTCCTCTACACGGAAACAGCTTCGGCCCAGTGGGCTCGCTTAGGCGGCTGGCTTCCGCTGCGGGCGGAATGGGCTAGGTCCTCCGCCTGGAAAGATCAGATGCCCGCGTTTTATCAGGCACTACTGCCCTTTGTTGCCACTCGGACCGGCTCGGCCGGATCGGGCACGGCGTCTAGATCAGAAGATTCAGAGGTCGTTCGGGCGCGCTCGGAATGGATTCAAGCCCTGAGGTATATTTTCGGCGACAAGGAGCGGCGCCCCAACCTAGAAGACGTCCTCTCCCAGATCGACGGACGCCTGGCCGTGCACCCCTAAAGCAGGGCTCAATTCGGTTGACAAGGCGCGCGGCTTCCATCAAAACAGAGTCAAACTTAACTTATGGCAGAAAAAGACAAGGCTTGGCCTAACAACGTTCCCGGAAAATACTTCGTCGACGATCAATGCATCGATTGCGATGCTTGCCGCACCGAAGCTCCCGAAAATTTCACGCGCGACGACGAACACGGTTACTCCTTCGTCTACAAGCAGCCTGCCACGCCGGATGAAGAGGCGAAGTGCAAGAGTGCGTTAGAGGCCTGCCCCGTCGAAGCCATCGGAACGGGCTGAGTCGGCGCGCAATCTTGGCTTGATCCTTCGTCAGCTTGGAAGCTTGTGCGCCTTCGTACTTGGCCGGACTGGCTAACGCAAAACCTGCGCTCAGGATCCAATAGGTGGGGACCACCTTAGAGTCTCAGCCGGCCTTGAGGGTCGGCCTGGTCAGTTTTAGAAGCGGCCGATTTGGACGATCTGGGAGGGGTGCACGGAATCGGCGGCGAGCTTGGAGACTTGCTGGGCGATCCGCTTGGAGAGCGTGCGGAAGGCCATGGCGATTTCCGAGTTCGGGTCGCGGACCACCACGGGACGGCCTTCGTCGCCGCCCTCGCGCACCTCGGGGACGATCGGCAGTTGCGCGAGCAACTCCGTCTTGAATTTCGAGGCCAGCACTTTGCCGCCTTCCTGCCCGAAAGGGTAATGCACTTTCTCGCAGCCGTCGCATTGGAAGGAGCTCATGTTCTCGACGACGCCGACAATCGGCACCCTCACCTTCTCGAACATGTGGAATGCCTTGCGCACGTCCTGCATCGACACTTCTTGTGGAGTCGTCACCATGACCGCACCCGTGACTGGCACGAGTTGCGCGAGCGAGAGCTGCACATCGCCTGTGCCTGGAGGCATGTCGATGATGAGGTAATC
>JAYVOO010000136.1:0-8555 GCA_043757905.1 Oligoflexia bacterium | reverse complement strand
GCCTTGAAGCGAAACCGTAAGCCCTTAAAGCCTTTGGTTTTTGATTTTCGTTAGTTACTTCGATTTTGAGAAAAGCCCTGAATTCAAATGGCGGAGAGAGTGAGATTCGAACTCACGGAACTCGTTAAAGTTCACACGCTTTCGAGGCGTGCTCCTTCAGCCACTCGGACATCTCTCCGCAAGAGAAGGTGGCAAAGACTTGGAATTTCAATGGTGTAGCTTTTGAAAAGGCCGCTGTCCAGCTTGTTTTTTGAGGCCTCACAGTGCGGAATGAGCCAGCAGAACCCGGGTAAGCCACGAGAAGCTCCGGCAGCTCTTTGTCGAAATTTGCAGGCACGAGGGGCATACCCGTGCGGCATGCCGCCTTGGCTAGAGCAGTGGGTCTTACACCCCCCCCCCCGGTGGGAGTGCTTTGGCCTAGCATTACGAAAAAAGGGGCTCCCCTTTCAGGAAGCCCCTATGAACCGGTTCGACCTTGAGCCGGATCAGCCCAGCTGTGTATCTTACTTGCGGTCAACTTTCGACAGATTCTCGAGAACCTTCTCGTAAGTGGCTTCATAAATGAAACCGCCGTTGTACTTGTTCGCGACCGAGATCGCCATGTGCGAGCCTTCCAGCGTGCCGAGGTAAGTGCCCCAGTTCGCGGAGTCGACGCCGACCATGCTGTCGTTGTCCTGACCGGATTTGTCCTTGATGGTCTTGTGCATGAACCAGGTCAAGAGATCCGACGTCGAAACCGGCTCGGGAATCATGAAGCCGATCGAGAAATATTTCACTCGGGAGTCATCTAACACGCTGTCGTTGAAAGCGGCCGCGCGCGCCGTACTCAGATCGTAGAGGGAGTCGCCGAGGTCTTTCAGAAGGCCGGGCTTGCCGGGAGTCGCGCCGTCCGCGAGTGGTGTCCCGCGGTGAGGCGTCGAAACGGTCGTGAGCGAGATCACGCGATCGCCGAGGCCGCATTTCTGAATGGCGCGGCGTGAGTCAAGGCCGCCCATGCTGATGGCCATGATATGGAAGGCGCCGGTCGGCACAAGGCGCTTGATCTCCGAGCAAAGCTTGTCGGCGCGGGCTTCGACTGAGCCGGAAGGCAGTTGCTGAGCGACCACGAATTCGTAGCCACGGCTCGAGAAGTGGGCTTTGATCTTGGGGTCGTCATAGGACGTGAGGGGTATCAGGAGGCCGGGAGCCAAAACCACCGGCGTGCCCGTATAGACGGGAACCGGAACCGGTTTAGGACCGAAGGCGAAGGCGGCCTGGGTGGAGAACAACACAGCAACGGAACTCATCCATAAGCTCTGAGCGATCGATTTCATACACACTCCTCACGTAAAAACCGCGGCGAGCTTGGGCGAAGCTCACCGAGTTTGAGTTAACTGACCTGTCGGACAATTGACTCATCGGAGTTGGCGTAGGAAACTTGACGGCTAAGTGCCGAATATTTGACACCATTGCTGACGCAATGAGCCAAAAGTGTCAGCGAAGCGTTCGCGGACACACTGGAAAAAAATCAGTTCGATTACCGCGGAATTAGTGCGAAAAACGCCGGGTTTCGGGAACGACTTCGGTTTGGAAATCGACCTGGATATCCCCTAGGTCTCCGGCGACAAAACTCGTGTCATGGAAAATGATGACGTTCTGAAGCACTTCATACCGCCAAAATCCGCCCGTCTCTTTGGGACCGCCAGGAATCTCCCGCCCGTGGTAGGAAATGTGAATCGTGCCAAGCACCGGCTTTTCAGTCAACTGCACGATCGGCTTGCTCTCGAGCTTACCCAACTCGCTTCCGATGCTGGCCAACGTCTTGCCGAAATCCGGCGAACAAAGCGGATAAACCGTCCCGTGAGTCGCGGCGATGAAGTCCTGATACCTCGAGTTGAGATAGGCGCCCCCATCGCAGCCGAGCGACACGTCGCTGAAGATCCCGAACGTCTGGATCTGGCTCAAGGGCTTATATTTGGCGAGCTCGGCCAAAAAAACCGGCGTATCGATCGGGCTCTGCTCTTCTTCGTCGGTGACAACCACGATTGCGAGGTAGGATTCCGGACGAAGGAAGGCCGGATTGTTCTTCAATGCCTGAAGCACAGGGGAGTAGGTCATCTCAGTCGAAGAGCCGTCGATGCCGAGTTTGCCTACGGCAGCCTGGAACTTTCCCACTGGGTCCACCGTGCTGAAGTCGAGGAGGTTGTTCAGCGCCATTCCGAGAAAAGGCTGATCGGCAGTATCGGTCGACACGAGGCTCATCCGCCAGTTCAGCCGGCTCTGCTGGCCCGCGAACTGCTGCATGAAGAGACCCGTATTCTGGATGACGGCCTGCTGATGCGGCAGCATGCTGCCCGAGTTGTCGATCACCCAGAGAATGTCGAGCTTGTTGGTGTTCACCATCTCGAGAAGTTTATGCGAGGACTGGTCAGCTTTTAGCTGAGCTGGCTCTTTGATGCCGGCATCGAAGAGGAAGTCTTGGTTTCGTCCACAGCCGGTGACAAGACCGAGTACCATCATCAGGCCCAGTGTGGCGAATTCCCGCTGACCGAAATTCTTGCGCATCATAGGTTCGAATCCTTTCGTTGGGCCTCGGCCTCACTGCGGCAGCGGTTCTCCGCGGCCGAGCGAAGCTTGAAGAGCTCGTCTGTCCAGATCACGCCATCATAAGGAAACTGGATCTCGCCTGGCTCTTCGCGAACTGCTGCGGCTGCGGTGACCTGGATCTCGTCTCCCCCACCCTTTTTCGCGCCGGCCGATACCGCAGTTGCAATGCGCATGTCGTTCATCCACTCCGCCTTGACGAACCTCATCTTGCGGACTGCTTCTTCGATCGAGACGCGGTCGTTCCGCCACTGGCGCAGGTATTCCGTCTTGCGAGCCTGTACGGCATGAGCGAGCAAAGCGGTCATCCGCGATGTAGCCGCCGTCCAGTAAGGGTTTTTGCCCGCCTGGAGCGTTTGAAGCGTATCGAGCTCGGCCTTGCGGCGAAGGACCGAGATCGACGCCAGGCGCGAGTAGAAGTCGAGCGTGCGGGGTTCGGGAACCTGCTTTTCCTTGAACGCCAAATCGACCTGCTTGGCCCAAGGGCCGTTGAGCGCGATGAAATGGTTGATGTCCTGCTCGACTGAAGAGAAGTGGCAGAGCTTCATGTTCGAGATCGCGCGCACGAGATGCGCCTCGGGCGTGAGGCGGCCATCCGCTACTCCCGAGGTCAGCGAAGCAAGCTGCCCGCGAAGCGACGAGTTGTCCTGCTGCTGGAGGAGCACCCAAGTCAGCTCCTCGCGCGCAATCAGGAAGTCCGGCGACTCGCGCGAGACTTTGCCGTAGTAGAGGCGCGCATTGGCGAAATCCTGCTTCTCGAAGCTCAGGCGACCGAGCTGCAGATAGTAGGCGCCCAGATCAGCCGCGTTGGCCTTGCTCTCTTCGGCGACGGTAGCTGCCTGGCTCAGGATCGCGATCGCCTGATCGGTCTTGCCCTTGCGAAAGCGGTCGAAAGCCACGGCCTTGGCAAGAGGAAGCTTGAGCGCGTGGTTAGCAGGCAGGAAATGAAGCACGTCACCCACCTGCGCAGGTTTTTTCAGGCCGACCCAGGCCAGAAGCGAGAGATGGATCGGGCTCGCTTTAACGGCGGCCAAATTCAGCTCGGTTTCCTGCTCCTTGGAAAGCTCGATTGACTCGATCATCAGCCAGCGGTCGAACCCGCTAGCGAGGTATTCATCGAGCGTCTTGCGCGCGGCGGACGCCGTGAAGACGGGATCCCTCATCGACTTCAACCATTGATCGACGAAAGTCTGCCCGAGGCGGAGCTTGAGAAGCGAGTAAAGGAAGGAAGCTTCATCCGCCGGCCGCTTGCCTGCGGGAATCCTACCTTGAACCTGCGGCCAGAGCTGCACGGCTTGCAGGTAATCGCCCAAGACGAGAGCGTTGTGGTACTTTTCGACTGGCACCACCGCCGCTTGCGCGACTTTGCCCTGCACTTGGGTCGCGAACCATTTCTCGGAAAGAGCCGAGATGATCTGATCGTCGGTCGTCGCGGCCGCCTGCGCGGAGGGCATCGCGAGCTGCGCAAAGCATAAAAGGAAAAGAGGCAGCCCGAACGTACTCACAACGCCGCCTCCTGCTGAGCTTGACTACCGCCCAGGAGAATGCCGACGCCGACGTAACCGGTGATGTTATGCGTGAAACTCTTGCTCAAGCGGCGAGTCTCTTCGAAGTAGTAGTCCTTGAAGCCCAGCCGGAAGCTCCCGGTCTTGCCCAGCCAGAACGCGAAGCCGATATCGGCGACCGCCTCGGGCACCGTACCCGTTTCGAGCTTCACTCCCCCGCCACCCAACGCGACGTACTGGTCGAAATAGACGTTGGAATCGATACCGGGGCGGATCTTGCCGTAGAAAAGATTATAAGCCACCATCAGGTCGCCGCGGTACTTCACGTAAGCGACGTCCGGAAGGATCCGCTCGTTTTCGTAGAGACGGTTCGCGGTATCGGTCAGCGTATTGAAGACGTAAGCGCCATCGAGCGCCAAGCTCACCCGGTCACTCAGATGGAAACGGTATGCGAGGCCGAGCTGGTTCGTGGTTAGAAAACTGTCGCCCGAGAAGTTCTTAGCTCCAGAAATGACGAACTCGCTGCGGTACTTGAGCGGTGAATAGCGGGTCTGGAAAGAATAGAGTTTTTCCGTAGAGACACTGCTGACTTGTGCTTCGTCCGGAAGTTTAAGGGAATTGATATCATCGGCTAGGGTCGGCGCCCCCGTCGCGGCGAAAGCTCCTGAAGTCATCAGGGACTGGCTGGCCAAAATTGCGATCAAAATGGACTTCTTCATAAGTTTTACCCTCAAGATTTGAGCCGAGCTCACTCAGTGACCTGCATGACGAAAGAAACCTGCGAAACCACCTGACCTGCCGAATTCGAAAGCGTGATCACGGCCGGCACCGACCGCGTGAAGCCGACGCCGTCCGAAGGGGGCGCGTAAGTGATCGTGCCGACGCCGGCCGTAGCCGCAACCGCGAGCGAAGCGGAGGACGGAAGCCCCTCCGTCCAAATCGAAGCCTGAAAGCCGGGGAAATCGGCATAGGTGAAAGCGAGAGAGGAGCCTTGAAGCGCTTTCACACCCCAGCCCGGAAACGCGGCCGCATCCAAGGTCAACCGGGAAGCCGTGCTCTGTCTGGCGACCAGCGTGATGTTATCGGAAAGAAACGCAGCCGGCTCATCGGTCCCGGAGACTTCGACCTGCACAACGTAGGTGCGCGATCCCGAGACGGGATCCTTTGGATCGAGCGCGGCCTGAGCCGAAGGAGCCCAGATGATTTTGGATTCCGATGCCAAAAAGAATGCCCCGTCTGGCAAACCGGACACGGAGACCCGAGTTGCACCGGGAGCCCAAGCCTTGATCCCGTAACCGCTCAGGGAGCCAGCACTGAAATCAAGCAGGCTCGCAACCTCCAGGCCGAACGGTTCGACTTTAACGGCGTCCGGATCGGGCCGGGCCACAACGATCTCTCCGGTTTTCTCCGGATACGGGTTGCTGTTGCATCCATAGACTCCGAGAAATGTGCCGGCCAGAATCAGTGGGAATAAGGCTTTCATTTTCTTCATCCTCTTTAGGTCTTAATCGGACGCAGACTGAATGGATACTCGACTTTCTGGTTCACGCCGCCCACAGGCTTCGGGAACTTCCAGGTCATCATGCGGGTCGCGATGCAGCTCTCGACCTGGGGGTCGCCGAGCGTGGACTTCGCGACGCGCGAATAGTTCAGAATGCCGGAAGGATTAATCTGGAAGGCCATCGAAACGGTGCCCGCGAGATCAGCTTTCTTCTGTAGGCCACCCTCGTAGCAGGCGCGCACTTGGCTGAGGTACTTTGCGATCGTCGCCTGGATGACCGAGCGATCGAGGCCGCCCTCGAGGATCAGATCCGCGGCAAGCGGCAGGGTCGTGAGACCTTTGCCTTCGCCCGAGCCGATCATGGAGTTACCGTAGCCGCCGAGACCGCCGCCGGCGCCCTTAGTGCCGATGCCGCCCAGTCCTGCCGTGCCAGTATTACCGACGGTCGTGCGCTTGACGCCCGCGCCGAGGCCGACGAGAAGCTCGCCGCCGCTGCCTTCGGTTCCGCCCAAGCCTGCTCCGGCGCTCGCGTCTTTCAGGCGCGTCGGCATGCCGCCCAACGCTTTCTTAAGATCTTTTTTGCCGAGAAGCCCAAGGAAACCGAGCTTCTGCTCGATCGCGCGGCGGACTTCCTTCTTCTCAGGCTTTACCAACTCCTTGGGAACCGGTGGCGCAGGCACCTTCACGGTCTTTTCCTTTTCGGGAGGCTTCGCGATGTTCACGGCGATCGGCTCGAGAATCGCGGGCGGAGCCGTCTCTACGACGACCAAGTTCTTCTCAAGCACAAAGAGGCCAACACAAAGAAGCGCGAGAATCAGGACCACGGTCAAGAAAGCGCGGTCCTTGGACCTCTCATGCGGCGAGAATCGCTCGACCGCAATCTTCGCCGGAATCCCGCGATTGATCTTGTACTCGCCGAAACGCGTGACGAGTTTCCAAGTCGACTGGCCGTCATCGGTCGCGACCTTCTCGACCTGGCAACCTTCGAGCGCCCGCACGACGACCTTCTCGGTCGCCGACGCCGGCAGAAGCTGAAACCGACAGAGCCAGCTTGATTCGAGATCCGTGCGCAGCCCGTGCAGCCTGCGAATGCGAGCGCGATCGTTCAACGCGCGCTCACTGGTGAAGCCAAGCGCTGAATGGAAGCCGAAGGTCTCGCCTTCCTGCGCATTCTCCAGCTCGGGCACCGCTCGGAGCAAACGTCCTTCTTGAGTCGTGATCGCGATCATCTTTTATCCTCAGTTTCAGTCAGCTCATGGCCGAAATCGGCGAGCATCCGATCGCGAAAGCTTTTGCGCAGCTTAAGAATCCCATTGGACTCGTGAGCCGCGTCCCCGGTTACCATCAGGGTCTCGGGGCGCTGGAGAGCGCCGTTGATGAGAAGCGAGTCGAAGCGGACATCCTTGCCTTGCTTGTAGCGGATCTTGCCACTTGGGACGGTAGTCGCGGGCTTGGCCGCCTCAGTGACCGCCCAGGCCGCTGGAACCGAAAGCAATCCACAGACTGCGATTGCGGAGAGAAGTTTCATCATGAGCTTTCACCCTTCTTGTTTAGCTGGCGTGCGCGCCCTTTATAATAGGACGAGAGGCGAAACAGGCCGTTCTTCTCGCAAAGCGCCTGGAGCTTCTCCAGGATCGCCGGATCATTCGGATCCTGATGCAGCGCCGCGATCGACCCTCTGTAAGCCGGAGATTGGAAGAGCGCCTCGGAAATGACGGGCTCCACGGTCGGGTGAGCCTGAGCAACCACCACCTGATCCGCATTCGCGGCATTCAGATCCGGCTGGGCGGCGGCCGCAAGTAGCAAGGCTTTCAGGCTTTCATCGGTGACCTTCTCAGCCTGTTCCTTCGCGAGAGCGACATAACCCATGCTCTCGTCGACGAACGGTTTGGCCATGCCCTCAATGCCGGCCGTCAGTTCGGCGGTGGCCTCGGGCGAAATTCCCTCGGGAAGCGGAGAAGACAGAATCTCCCGCGCGAGACGTTGATTGCACTTAGCTAGAATGAGCGCGATCTTGGAGCGGGTCGCTGCATCGGCGATCTCGAGGCGCTTTTTACTCAGCACGGTGAGCTTCTTGAGCGCCGCGAGGCGGACCTCGAACTTGCGGCGGCCGTTCTTGCCGAGAAATTGAATCTTGCCTTCGGTCGTTGCCATGGCCGAGATCTCAGCCAAAATCAGCTTGCTCCAGGCCGGTCCGGCGAAAGCCTTGGCTTCCATCAGGAGCTTCTTGGTCTCACCCGTTCCGCGGCCGGAAGTCTCAAGCATACTGGCAAGCTGAAGCTTCGCACCCTCGCTCCAACCCAAGCGGACGGAACTGGAATCGAGGAGCCGCGCATCTTTTAGCGTTTCATAAACCAGTGCTTCGCGAGCCTTGATCTCCGACGCCGAGAGGGCGCCCTTCATCAGCTGTTTGAGCACGCGGTCGCGGTCATCGAGCTGGCCACCCAATTCGTAAAGAAGCGCGACTTTCAGGTAAGGCTCAGAGGACTTGCTCTCGCCCTTGCCCTTGCCCAAGTTCTTTTCGAGGGCCGCGGCGGCTTCGGGGAAATAACCGGCGGCTTCCATCTCCGAGACGAGCTCGGTCTGGTTGCCCTGCAGCTTCAAGACGGCAAGGAGCTTCGACTGGTCCTTGAGTTTAACAGCCAGGATCTTTGTATTGTCGCAGCTTTTCGGACGGAATTTGTCGGCCTCGCAGAAACGCTGGAAGACAACGAGGGCTTCCGGCTTCTCGCCTAACGCCGTAGCCTGCTCGAACTCGGCTTTCTCGGCGACTGCGCGCATCTCGTCCAATTCCTTGGCGAGCGAGCCGTCGGTACCGGCCTTCTTGGCGAGCAGCCGGTCTTCGGTCCAAAGAGCAGCCTGAATGCGGACGGCGGCGAAATCCTTCTTTTGGCCCTTGATGTCGAGTGCTAGATTCTGGCTTTGAATCGCCCACTCATCGGGGCTCTTCGGTGATGCGAGCGAAA
>JAYVOO010000135.1:0-2332 GCA_043757905.1 Oligoflexia bacterium | reverse complement strand
TCGCACCGTCTGCGGCTGCACTTCGGAATTACCGCCGCCCATGACTCCTGCAAGCCCGATCGCGCGGGTCGCATCCACGATCACCAGCTCGCCACCTGCCAGCTCGGCTTCGGTACCGTCTAGGAGCGGCAGCTTCTCGCCCGCCTTCCCGATCCGTACACCGATCTTCTTGCCTTCGATCTTGTCGGCGTCGTAAGCGTGCATGGGATGCCCGAGCTCGAGCATCACCAGATTCGTCGCGTCTACGACGTTATTGATCGAGCGCGATCCGACGGCCTCAAGCCGCTTCACCAGCCACGCCGGCGAAGGGCCGATCTTCACACCGTCGATAAAAATGCCGTAAAACTGCGGTGCTTCGTCGCCCGCAGCCAGTTCGATCGCGATCGGGCTGCCCGTCCAGGAGAGCGGTGCGGGAAGATTCACGGCGACGAAGCGCGGTTTCTTGCCGAGCGCGGCGCCCACTTCGCGGGCCAGACCCCAGTGACTCAGGCAATCGCTCCGATTGGCCGTCAGCTTCAATTCGAGGATCGTGTCATCTCGGCCAAGCACCTCGGCTAGCGGCTTGCCGATCGGAGTCGTTCCAGGAAGAATAATGATCCCTTCCGACTCTTTCGCCAGGCCCAGCTCGCTTTCCGAACAGAGCATTCCGTTCGAGACGACGCCGCGAATCTTGCTCTGGGTGATCTTCAACCCGTTCGGCAGGTGCGCGCCGATCTGCGCGAGAGCAACGGTATCGCCCGCTTTCATGTTCTGCGCGCCGCAGACGATTTCCAAAGGCTCGCCCCCGCCAGACGGGTCGATTGAAACTTTGCAGACACTCAGACGATCCGCTTGCGGATGAGGCGCGCGCTCAAGGAGCTTCGCGGCGATGACCTTCTCGAAGCCCTGCCCTTGCGCCTCGATCGCCTCGACCTCCAGACCTCGGCTTGTCAGGATCTCGGCAAGCCGCTCGGGTGTGATTCCGGAAAGATCGACTAACTCGGAAAGCCAGCGGTAAGAGACTCGCATTAGCTCTGCCCTCCGAACTGCCCGAGAAAGCGCAGGTCATTCTGAAAGAGAAGCCGCATGTCCGGAACCCGGTGAACCAGCATCGCAATGCGCTCCACTCCCATTCCGAACGCGAAACCCGTTACGCCGTCAGCCTCTGCCGTCGAATAGCCCGCCATCTCGAAGAGTCGTGGGTGCACCATGCCGGCGCCCAGGATCTCGATCCAGCCGCTCGACTTGCAAAGCCTGCAGGATTCTCCAGAAGCGACCTTGCCGCTGCCTTTGCACTGGAAGCAGCTGACGTCCACTTCCGCGCCGGGCTCGACGAACGGAAAATAGCTGGGCCTAAGACGAATCTTCGATTCGGCGCCGAACATCTCCTTGGCAAAGAACTCGAGCGTCCCTTTCAGGTCGCTCATGCGCACGCCACGGTCGACCCAAAGACCCTCGACTTGATGGAACATCGGAGAATGGGTAGCGTCGTTGTCGGCGCGGTAAACCGCACCCGGGCAGAGGATTCTGACTGGCCACGCCTGCTCGCGCATTGTACGCATTTGGACGGCCGACGTGTGCGTGCGAAGCACGACCTCAGGCCCCATGAAGAAGGTGTCCTGCATGTCGCGCGCAGGATGATCCTTCGGGATGTTGACCGCCTCGAAGTTCAGGAACTCGGTTTCTATCTCCGGGCCCGTCGTCGCATCGAAGCCGATGCGACTGAAAATCTCAGTGATCCGGCGGGTGACCTGCGTGACCAGGTGGAGTGATCCGCGGTGCGGGACTCTCGAGGGCGCACTGATGTCGAGCTTCTCCGACTGGAGCTTCTCGCCCAACTTCGTCGCTTCGAGCGCGGCACGCTTGGCCTCGAGAGTCTCCTCGATCCGGCCCTTCCACTGATTGGCGACGGCCCCGATGGACTTCCGCTCTTCAGGCGCGACCGAGCCAAGCCCTTTGAGAACCTCGCTCAAAGAACCTTTTTTTCCGAGAACCGAAACACGAACCTGCTCGAGAGCCTCGAGCGTGGCAGCGCCTTCCAGGTCTTTTAATGCCTGACCGCCGATAGCCTCGAGCTTATCGATCATCGGACGTTTTTAGCTCGTCGGTGCGAGCGTACGAACCGAGTCCACGATGGCGGAGAACGCCTTCGGGTCAGCAATCGCGATGTCCGAGAGAACCTTGCGGTCCAATCCGACTTTTCCCTTGATCAGGGCGGCGATCAGGCGGCTGTAGCTGATGGCGTTGTTTGCGGCTGCGGCCGAGAGGCGCGCGATCCACAGAGTGCGGAATTCCCGCTTCTTCTTCCGGCGATCGCGGAACGCATAGATGAATGCGCGATCAACCGCTTCAG
>JAYVOO010000134.1:0-2333 GCA_043757905.1 Oligoflexia bacterium | reverse complement strand
GCTTGCCGGCGCCGAAGCCTATTTGGGCAACGATACGGGGCTCGGGCATCTCGCGGAAGCCGTTGGGACTCGGGCCTTCACGATCTTCGGCCCTACGGTGCCGGACATGGGATTCGGGCCTTGGCGCCAGGAGAGTCGTGCGATCGGAAGCACGCTCTGGTGCAGGCCCTGCGGCAAGGATGGTCGTTACTGCTTCAGGCTGACGAACCGCTATGCCTGCATGAGCGAACTCGAGAGCTCGACGGTCGTGAGCGTGATCCGCGCTGCCGGGGCGAGAAAATGAAGGCTCGGCCGTGAGCATATTCCAGACACTTGGACTGGCTAGCTATCGCAAGATCGCGAATGGTCTTCAATTCCTGGTGCTTCCGTTCGCGGTGTCGGACTCCAGGCGGAGCTCGGTACCGGACTTTCGGGTGCGCCCGCGGAAAGCTGCCGAAAAGCCCTACAGGCGTCGAATCTGGTTTCATGCGGCAAGCGTAGGAGAGCTTGAGGTGCTCTGGCCGGTGGCAGAGCTTGCGGCCAAAGACGGATTCGAGCTCGTGCTCACAGTCTTCAGCGAGTCGGCGTCCGGGGCTGTGGCGCGACTTGCAAAGGCCCTACGAAAGATAGCGCCGGATTCTGTCGCTCTTGCGGGATATTCTCCGTGGGAAGGGGGCTGGGGTGCCGCCCTGGAGCAGGTGGCGCCGTCGGCATTCGTGACTGCGAAATACGAAGCGTGGCCAGAGCTCTGGGCATCGTTGGGCATGCTCGGAATTCCACTTTCGATAGTAAGCGCCCGTAAGCGTAAGTCCTTGGAGGCTGCGCGGTTGGTTTGCGGCCTGATCGCCGCAAAGCTTCCTCGAATCGAGCTACTGACGATTACTGATTCGGAGGAGGCGGAGCTTAGGAGCTGGGTTTGTGCGAGCTCCGCCGATGGAGAAGGAGTGAGTGTCGCCGCGGTCGGGGACCCGCGCTGGGACCGCGTGCTGAACCGCTCGGCCGTGGAAAATCCCCGAGTGAAGGAGCTGGTAGGCCGAGCGACCGAGCTCAATGCATCACGTCCCTGGTTTGTGCTAGGAAGCGTATGGCCGGAAGACGTTGAAACTTTCGCATCCGCAATCCCGGCGTTTCAGGGAACGCTTTGGATAGTACCGCATTCCACTTCGGCGGAGAGTCTTGAGGAACTTGAGCGTGCGCTCGCCCGTTTGGGAAAATCAGTTGTGAGAAGCACAGGCGCTCCCTCGGCCGGAGAGCCTCCGAAACCAGGAGCGATTCTGGTGGACGAGCATGGAGTCCTTTCGGAGCTCTATGGCGCCGGAGAGTTTGCCTATGTCGGAGGAGGCTTTAGGAAGGCCGGGCTTCACAGCGTCGCGGAACCCGCGGTGCACGGGGTGCCGGTGCTGGCGGGGCCTTCGAAATCCGAAACAATGAGTGAAGTGGCGGAGCTGACGGGCACCGGACAGCTGGAGATCTGCTCGGGAACCGAAGAGGCTGGGAAGTGGCTTGCTCGCCAGTTAGCGGTTTCGGCGGATGATCGAGCGGCGCTTCAGGAGGCCTGGCGCAAGCAAGCCGAAGCGCGTGCGGGAGCATCCCGGAGGGTGCTGGACAGGATTCTTTCGCTTCTCAAGCCCGATCGCTGAAGGTACTCTCAGCACATGTCGAAAACTCAGCCGGCTGCCGGTTCGAACGGGAACAAGAGCAAGTGGGATGTGACGCTTCGTTTAAGGATAGGATCACACGACGCGCATTACGCGGGAAACCTAGTGGACGGGGCGAAGATGCTCCAGCTCTTCGGTGATGTCGCCACCGAGCTTCTGATCCGTCTCGATGGCGACGAAGGACTATTTCGGGCGTATGACTCGATCGAGTTTCTAGCGCCGGTCCAGGCCGGCGATTACATCGAGGCTTCCGGAAGGATCACGCGAACCGGAAAGACTTCGCGCGCGATGGAGTTCGAGGCTCGAAAGGTGATCCGCCAGCTGCCGGTGGATCAGGGTGGCGCGGGAGATTCGTCCTGCGAAGTCCTCGATCCTCCGATCGTCGTTTGCAAGGCGAGCGGAACCTGTGTGACCCCGCTTCCACTTCAACGGACAACGCCTCGGCCATGAGCTCCGGGATTCGCGATCAATACGACTGGATCGTGCTGGGCGACCATCCTGGCGCGCTTTTGAGCGCGTGCCTGGCGGCGCGGCTGAAGCTGTCCACCCTCGTGCTACCGATGCAATTCTCTCTTGCGAGGCATGAGGCACGGGATTCGCGAAACGGCAGCCCAGTGCTCGACTTTGAGCCGAATTTCCTGATCGGATTGGGAGAGGGTGAAGGACTGCTGCATGAGTGCCTATCTCGACTCGAGG
>JAYVOO010000133.1:0-2335 GCA_043757905.1 Oligoflexia bacterium | reverse complement strand
GACGGCAAGGAGCTCGTCGTGGCGAGAAGCGCGGGCTGCCATCAGTGGCATCTAGACACGGGCGGCTCCTATGAAGCCGTCGACGCGCTCAATGCTCTTGATACTCTAAATCCTTGACCAGCGCGTGCATCTCGGGTGTTGATAGCGCCCGAGAGGCATACGCATGAGCAAAGAAACGAAGCTGAAGGAACGAGGCGTCCTGAGCGCCGCGGTGATCGTCGCGGCACTGGGATATTTCGTCGACATCTATGACCTAATTCTTTTCAGCATCGTCCGCATCCCGAGCCTGAAGGCGCTTGGGTACGCAGGCGAAGAGCTCTTTAGCAAGAGTGTGCTGCTGCTCAATATGCAGATGGCCGGAATGCTGCTCGGCGGGATCTTCTGGGGCGTGCTGGGCGACAAGAAGGGCCGCCTCTCGGTGCTTTTCGGATCGATCGTCATGTACTCGATCGCGAACATCGCGAACGGGATGGTGCAGTCGATCGAAGCTTACGCCGTCTGGCGGCTGATCGCGGGTATCGGCCTGGCAGGCGAGCTGGGCGCCGGCATCACGCTCGTTTCGGAAGTCCTGCCCACTTCCAAGCGCGGCTTCGGCACCACGATCGTCGCGTCTGTCGGCATCTGCGGAGCGGTGCTCGCCGCCCAGGTCGCGGAGCATTACGACTGGCGCATAGCCTTCTACATCGGCGGCGCGCTTGGTCTTACGCTTCTCCTACTACGGGTTGCGGTTTTCGAATCTCGCCTCTTTTCGCAGCTCCGGGACATGCCGCTTACACGCGGCGATTTCTTTTACCTGTTCCGCAACTGGGATCGGTTTTTCAAATACCTGCGCTGCATTCTGATTGGCGTGCCGGTTTGGTTCGTGATCGGCGTGCTGATCACCTTCTCACCCGAGTTCGCCAAGGAGCTTGGCGTGACCGAGCCCATCAGCGGCGGGAGCGCTGTCATGTACTCCTATATGGGCCTTGCAGTAGGAGACCTCGCGAGCGGCTCGCTGAGCCAGTACCTGAAGAGCCGGCGCAAGGTGGTTTTGGCCTTCCTGCTTCTAACGCTCATTTTTTTCCTCACGTACCTCCAGCTCGCGCAGGTGAGCGCGAACGTGTTCTACGGCGCGTGCGCGGCGCTCGGGTTCGGAGTGGGATACTGGGCGGTCTTCGTCACGATCGGAGCTGAGCAGTTCGGCACGAATATGCGAGCGACGGTCGCGACGACGGTGCCGAACTTTGTCCGCGGTTCGGTCGTGCCCCTGACTTTCCTCTTTTCCATCTTCCGCAAGCCACTCGGAATCATCGGCGCAGCCCATTTAGTCGGGGCCATGGCCCTTGGCGTCGCTTTCCTCGCGCTCTGGAAACTCGAGGAGACGTTCCACAAAGAACTCGATTATGTCGAAGAGATCAGTTGATCAATGAAAGCTTTACCTCGGTCAACTGGTAGCGTCCTGAACCCAGTTTTTCAACATAATTAGTTTAATATAGCGGACTCACGCGGTTTGCGTAGGTTGGCATCCGAGCACGGCTTATGCTCAAGTGCTGTCCCGCAAGGCGCAAGCCTCGCAGGGGGTTCAAATGACTGCTTCATCTGATTCGAAATGCTGTCCTGCCCATTCCGCAAGCTACTCCACCACTCTGGCCGCCATGCTTGTCTCCACGCTCGCCGTGGGATGCGCCAAGGGCCTGGATGCTCCGGAGGCGGATGGCGTGATCACCGAAGAGAACGGCGAGATCCGGCGTGTGAGCGCTGGTGATGCCAAATTGATCTGCGAAACTCAGTTCTGCGAACCAAATTACGTTCAGAAGACCAATCAGGCGTGGGGTGCGAGCCCATACGCGAAAGGTCTGATGGGGAACAAATCCATCGCCGACAAGCTCGACTATTCCAAGAAGCTTATGGGCGTGAACGAGGCGTGGAACACGACCCTCGGCTCGCGCGACGTCGTCGTCGCAGTGGTCGACAGTGGCGTGGACTTCGCCCATTCCGACTTGAAGAAGAACATTTGGGTGAATCAGGCCGAGTTGAATGGCCAGGACGGCGTAGACGACGACCATAACGGCTTCGTTGACGACGTTTACGGTTATAATTTCTACGCTAGCACGGGTAACGGCAATGCCGAGGGGGATCACGGCACGCACGTGTCTGGCATCATCGGCGCCCAGCTGAACGGCTTTGGCACCGCGGGTATCTCGCCCCGCGTGAAGATCATGCCGCTCACCTTTATTGGCCCGAATGGCTCCGGCTCCACCTATGACGCAATCAAGGCGATCAACTACGCCATCGATAACGGCGCCGAAGTCATTTCGAATTCCTGGGGCTCCCCCGGGAAATCGGCGCTCCTGGG
>JAYVOO010000132.1:0-8572 GCA_043757905.1 Oligoflexia bacterium | reverse complement strand
CCGCCGAGTCGGAGCTCGCGTGTGCATTCGGGCATATGAAAATAGAGGATTGGACGAGGATCGCTATCACGACGAAAGTTACTTTAAGCACGCATCTTTATACACTGCGTCATAAAAAAGAGCAAGCGGCTTCTCTTGGCATTAAGTAACCGCTATTTAATTACAATTCCTAGTAAAAAGCCGTCGTGTGCGCTGATTTAGGGGCTCGGAAAAGTAGCGCGAGAGCAGGCTGCCGTAGCGGCCGAGACGGCGAAAAAAAGCGCGAAGGCCCCGATCTTTACCGCACCATGGCCCATCTCGCCTTTTGGGATGGCCAACTTCAAAAGAGCGAGGAGCACCACGTGGAAGAGGTAAAGCTCGTAACTGTACCGCTCGAGCCTTCGGACCCAGCCGAGCATGGGGTGAGAGGCTGCGCCCGCTTGGACGCTGCCCGAGGACCTGTAAAACATCGAAGCTGCAGGCAACAAGGCAGTGATCGATCCGCTGGAAGGTTGCCGCCAGGAACCCGCTTGGTAATCGAACGCCGCCGTCGTAAAAGGTGGGGACCACCTTTTTGGAGGGGCGTATGGCATCCGTTTTTACTAAGATCATCCGCGGCGAGCTTCCCTCCTACAAGATTCTCGAGAACGATCTCGTGATCGCCTTCCTGGCGCGCGAGAGCATCACGCTCGGCCACACGCTCGTCGTGCCGAAAGTCGAGATCGATCATTTCCTGGACGTGCCGGAGCCTCATTATACCGCCGTTTTCGCCGCGGCCCGGACGGTCGGGCAAGCGATCCACCTCGCGACCGGCAGCCTGCGGGTGGGCGCGATCATCGCCGGCTGGGATGTGCCGCACTTCCATTATCATCTGGTCCCAATGAACGGCCCGCAGGACCTCGATTTCAAACGCGCGCAGATCTACGCACCCGAGAAGTACGTCGAGATCCAAGCGCGAATTCTTGAGAACCTCGGAAAGCTGCCTAAAACTTCCTAGCTGCTTCGACGAGATCCTCGGGCATCACGTTGCCAGTGAGTAGATAGGCCGAGCCGCCGGTCTGGAAGAAGAAGCTGGAAAGATGGGGCCCGGGCACGAGCCGGCCCTCCCGCGCGCCGAGCGGCACAGGGATGCCGTATCTCGGAAATTTGACTCCGAAGTCTTTCCAGACGACGACCGTGATGAAGTACGGCTTCGAGCGGTAGATCGCTGAAAATGCCGGGATCGGCCCCTGCTGCGGAATGATCTTGAGAAGTGGAATAGAAAGCTCGGGAAGAGTGAGCTTCACGCCGGCCGCGCGCGCGGATTGGAGCGCCTGAGCTTTCGTGAGGGCAGGCGCTTCCTAGTCCCATTCCGAGAGATAGGGGAGACCTCGCGGCACTGGCTCGGCGGCGTCGGCGTTCGGGTTGAAAGCGACTTCTTCGAAACGAAAGCCGTAGCGTGCGCCGTTTCGCATCTCGAGATTTCCTTCCACCGGGAGGAAGTGTTCCCCTTCGACGCGCGAGATCTCGCGTTCGATCAGGCTGCCCGAGTCTTTCGCCTGGGCCACCCACGTCAGTCCACCCGGGCCGTTCTGTTCCCAGTCGTAAAGCTCGATCGAGCGGCGAAAACGATTGCGCGCCAGCACTTCGCGTTCGTCCTCGTTCAAGCGCGGAAGGTTTTTCCAGTGGATCGCGAAGCTCTCGTGTGGGAAACGCAGCCAGAGTTCGGTCCCGGTAAATACCAACTGGTTGCCCTTGAGCCGAGCGGGTTTTTCCGTCTCGACCCAGTAGTGATCAGGCTTCCGGTAGCGGACGCGCGAGACGAGCTCGCCCTCCTTCGCGGAGTTGAGCATGCCCGTTTCGACGAGTCGCCCCTCATAGCCCTCGAGCGCGCTCAAACGCGTGTAGGCCCGGTTGAAGGCGTAATCCTCGAGCGCGCCCCGGCAACCTGTAAGCAGGCTGAGCACGCCCGCGAGCGCAACCGACGTAAAGTGCGCGCGCGAGCGCCCCCGAAAGAGATCGAGCCAGCCGTGGAGCGCGATCTGAAGCGGGTTATGGGATTCGAGCTGGGGGTGGATCCCATAGACCGGCGGGAATGCCGGATCCTCCGGCTCGAAGCTGCCGAAGAGCCGGTCCCAGAGGATGAAGACGCCACCGAAGTTACGATTGAGATAATGGGGCTGGGTCGCATGGTGGACGCGGTGGTGCGAAGGAGTGTTCAGGAGCCACCCCAGCCATCCTAAACTTCCCGCACGCGGCAGATGAAGACACGCTTGGAACAAAAGGCTCGAGCCCTGGACCGTGACGATAGCGATGCCGTCGAAGCCAATCCAGGCGAGCGGAAGCCAGAAAACCGCGCCTAGGAAGGGCGTCCACGTTTGCCGGAGCGCCACGCTCGGGTTGAAATGCCGCGAGGAGTGATGGGTGACGTGCGAGGCCCAGAGTACGCCGAGCGCGTGACTCGAGCGGTGGAAACAATAGAAGGCTAGATCCTCGAGCACGACGAGTGCGGCCCAGTCCAAGGGGCGTAGGCTTCTTGCAGCAAGTTGAGGAAAGAGCGCGTGGCGCGAGAGCCGGCCATAGAGCATGAGTACGACGGGCACCCACGCGAGTTGGACCAGCCAGAAGCCCGCGTAAAGCGCGATGTTGGCGGCGGTATCTCGGGACTTCTGGCTCAGCTCACGCATGGGCGATCCCTCGCTCAAGCAGGTGGATCAAGTCGGCGACCACCCCTGAGTCGGTCTTCGATCCGTAGACGTTCTTCGCCCCGAAGAGCCGGGTCAGCATGAAGTACTGATAGAAGGCCAGGTAGATGGCGATGAGCGCGAACGCAGGGTCGATGTCGCGTTCCGGCCCAAGCATCCCAAGCTCGCGGAAGCGCGCGTCCAAAGTTGCGCGGAACCTGGAATCAAGATCCGAGAAGAGCTCACGCACGTGCTTGCCGCTGAATTCCACTACATCGATGTAGATCAGCTTGAAATAGTCTGCGTGGCGGTCAACGCTCGATTCAATCGCGCGAGCGAGCGCGGGCAGGTCGTCGGGGAAGCGCGAGCGCAGGAAATATCCGACCACCGGATTGCCTTCGCCTAGGAAGTCCCGGCACTCGGTTTTCAGGATAGCGCGGAAGAGCGAGAGCTTATCAGGGTAGTAGTTATAAAGGTTCCCGAGCGAGACATCCGCCTTTTCGGCGATCTCCCGCATCGAGACGCCATGGTAACCCGAGCCGATCAGACAGCAGGCGGCCGCGCGCTCGATCTCCTGAAGGTTTCGCTGATGGGTTTCAGCTTTTAGTCGGGGCATTTCTCGTCTCTCGATCTCTGGAATTTATCAAAACGAACAAGTGTTCATTTTATATTTTAAAGGGAAGCCAGAGTCAAGGGGCCTGTCAGCAGACCAAGCTCCAGGAGCGCCGATTTACCCGCCGCGGCTTGCATTCGCGCGGCGCTTGCGCGGTCGAGCACCGTGTTGCGGGCCTTTGGGCCAGGATCATCCAGTGCATAAACGACTCGCAGGCTCCTGATTTCCGCGGCCGCGTCCCAGAGCATGCCCGCGCACATCTTGCACGGCTTCAGGCTCACATACACCGACGCGCCAGGCGGTAGTCCCGCCGGATAGCGTGCGAGGTAACCTTGAACGAGATTTACTTCCGCGTGCTGCGTGCGATTGAGCGCGTTGCGGTTGGGCGCCCAGCCTAGGCAGCGCCCTTCGCGGGAAACCAGGAGCGCGGCGACCGCGCGGTCGCTCTCGTGCAAGGGTGAATCGGCTTTGCGTTCCACTCCGTCGGCGAGCTCGAGCACGAGCGCCAAGCGTGCGCCGTCCCCTTCGGGGATAAGGATCTCGGTCTCGAAAAATGGTCCGGGCTCGGCCAGCGGAACTTCGAGGAGCTCGGGCGTGGATCCAGGTACGTCCATGAAGGTCGCGCTCAGGCCGCAGTTCATCCGCTTGGCCGCGACTTTCACTGTGCCGCGCGCGGCGGCCGACTCGACCGTGGTCGCATGGATTCGGGCGCGCGTGATCGCGCGTGCGCGCTCGGGAAACGCCCCGTGAATCGCTTGAATCAGGCGCACCGGCGCCGAGACGCAGGGGTGGGCGCCTTTTTCGGTCGTTACAAAAAGCGCGCGCTCCCCGTCCATGAGGAACGCCGCCTCCCGGGCTTCGGGCGAACGTGCGAGCGCGACGCCCAGGATCTCTTCAGGTCTCACAGGCCGGTGGCGACGCAATTGTCCTTGAGGAGCATCGGGCGCGGCGAGAGGCGGGCCGAGCAGGCCACTGTTTCGTTGTCGGCGCGGACGAAGTTCAGCCAAACCTCGGAAGCCGAGACATCGAGCCTCGCCCAGTGGGGTGAGCCGCGGAAAGCCCAGCGGGTCTTGACGTGGAAGCCGTCGGAGTCGGTGTAGTCAACGTTCTTTCCGTCGCGCTCCTCGAAGACCGCGCCCGACACGACCATGGGAAGGCCATTGATGTCTTCGAGTGCGGCGATGTGGTCATGGCCGACGAGAAGCGCGGTGATTCGTTTCGTGTACTTTTTCAGGAGTGGACGGATCGCGCTCTGAAAGGCTTCCTTTTCTTTCCACTGATGGAAATCCGTGATCGTGAACGTGGAGTGGTGATAGATGATGAAGACATATTGTTCCTGCGCGGTTTCCAGTTCCTTCTTCAGGAAAGCGCTCTGCGCCTGAGCCGTCTGGACGTTGTCGGAGTTTAAAACGATGAAGCGCGCCTCGCCCAGGGACTTCGCGTAATACTCGCTCGGCATCTCGAAGTATTTCATCTCTTCTGCATAGCCGATGTTGTGGTTGCCGATGGCGACGAGAGGGAACCGGAAGCCGTCAGTCTTCCAGTGGGCCCAGACGTCCTCGTAACTCTTGGCCGCATCATACAGATTGTCGCCGGCCAGGATCAAATCATGGACATTGGACTTTCCAAGCGAAGTCACCACTTGAGAGGCGGTTCCGTTCCAGGTGCCGCCGTCCGCAATGAAACCGTAGGTCAAGCTCGTGGGCGTCTTGGTCCTCGCGCCGGGTCCGCTCCCGCTCCCATGCCCCGCAGGCTCGAATGCAGGCGTAGCCGCCTGCGGTTTTCCTTGAGGAGAGCAGGAAAAGCCCAACCCGAAAAGCGCGAATGCGGTGGCGTTGACGAGAAGGGTTCGAAGATTCATGCCTGAGAGAATTCACTACAGACCTGCTGAACACAAGTCCCCCGGCGTCAGGGTCAGATTTGTGCGGAGCGGCTGAGCACGATCACGTCGCTGCTGCCCGAAGGCATCAGCTCGGGAGGCCGCGCCGAGGTGGGGAATTCCAGCGGTAGACCCTCGGACTTGTCCTGATAGCGCACCTTGAGGGGATCCTTCGAAGGAGTCTCGAGCTCGAGCTCAATACCTTCCTTCGGTGCCGCGCAGAAGCTCAGCGTCCAGTCGGCCGAGCTTTTCGGGCGGAAGAAAGATCCGAGCCATTTGTCGGCCTCGGGAGAGATGCGCAAGTACTGATGCACGGGCTTGCCGCCGACTTTCACGAGCTTGAGTTCGCGGCCCTCCTCTTCCCAGAAGATCAGGCAGCGCGCGCCGCGACGGGAGCGAAGTCGCAGGCGTACACGGCGAATACCGCTCGAGTCGGCCGGCCGCGATTCGAGGACTTGAAGTTCAGGTGCCGGAAGCGCGAGCTTTGGCGCGGGCGCGGGCGCGAAGAGGAGCGGCTCGTCGGAGGCCGAGGGCGAGAACCAAGGTGCGTTTTTCCCTGCCACGCTCACGGCTTGATCTCGGAACTGGTCAATCCACGCATGCTTGAGCTCGGGATCCGTCACCCAGTACGCGGGAGCGCCCGGCTGAGCCAGGTCGACGGCGTAGTTGACGAACGAGGGCTCGGGAAATTCGCTCGAATAGCGGGCGAAAACGAGCGTGAGCGCGATCACGACCAGGCCGGTTGCGGCGAATGCCCCCCACACTCGCTGGTTGCGGTGGCGCTCCCCTTCGAGTCGGGGCCACGCCAAGCACACGTAACCCAATACTGGGATGCAGATCAGGGCCGGCACGCCGGCGCCAACGGCAATATAGAAGATATATGCGGCATAAGAGAAGATCATTGCCCCCACCGCCGTCAGCGCCGGCCACGCGAGAACTGCGATCAATGGCAGGTGCAGAACGTAGGAAGCGCCGGGCATGAAAGCCTCGAGGGCCGGTAGCACGATGAAGAGCGCGAGCCAGGCGCTCATTCTCTCGGGCTGTCGGAAGCGCGAGAGCACTGCGAAGTACAGGCCGAGCGCGAGCAGGACGTAACCTGCGGTGATCGGCGCCGAGCTGTGCTGGATCAGAAGCGACGGCCGAAGCTTGTTGGCGGCATAAGCGACACCAGTTACGGCGGCCAGAGCGGCGGTTCCCGCGAGATAGATGGCTGCAGTGCCTCGGACGACTGCGGCTCCCGCGCCGCGGCGGTACACGCGAAATAAAAGCAGCAGGACGCAGAGGGCGCTGAGCCAGGGCATCCAGCTCACGGGATAGGAGAGGATCCGAGAGCCGAAGAGATCAAAGTAGATACGATCCGGCCCCGGGGGCGGAAACCGGTCGAGGTTTCCCAGGCTACGCGCGAGTGCGAGCGCATAATCGCCGTGCTGCTGGAGGCTGCCTGGGTCGATGCGTTTCTCGTCGTCAATGAAAGAGTGGTAATGTTCGACGCCGCCCGCGTACGCGAAGCTCAGCCCCGGAATGCCGTGCGAGCGGAAGACGGAGAAGTCCGTGTCGTTGGGTAGGAAGCGCGCGACCGCGGGCACGAATGAGTTGGTCACCGAGCGCGGGACGCCGGCACGGGCAAATTCCTCGATCAATGGGCCTTGCAGTGCCGATGCCTCGTACATCGAGCTCGGTCCGCCGCTTCCGCGCGCTTCGAAATTGAGCGCCATCCCGATGTGGCGTGCGGCGGGCGACTCGGCCAGGAAGGCATGGGCGCCCAAGAGCGCGTTTTCCTCCCCATCGCTGAAAAGTACGAGCAGCGGTTGTCGGAGGGGTGCCGCACCTACGGTCCTGAGCGCGCGAAGGGTTTCCAAGAGCGTCGCCACTCCAGCGGCGTCGTCGCTCGCTCCTTTGCTGTTGCGGACGGAATCGTAATGGGCTGCGAGCAGGAGTGGCGCAGATGTCACGGGCGCGGTGCCAGGCACCATTACGTAGATGTTTTCGACTTGACCCGAGCTGATCCAATTGAAGCCGGGGACATGGACAGAGGCAAGTGACTTTTGGGTGTCGGGCTTCAGGCCTAACTGGACGAGTTCCTGAAGGATATAGGCGCGGGCCCGCGCGTGGGCTGGCGAGCCGATCGGCCGGGGTTGCCGAGAAAGCGCGCGCACATGCCGCATCGCCCGCTCCGCAGAAAAGTCGACGAGAGGCGCCTGTTCGGAAACGGGAGAGGGCGGCTGGAGCCTGGCCCATGTAAAGACGGCGAGGCCGGCATCGCAGACAAAAAGCGCGATCGAAAGCTGGACTCGCCAGGTAAGGGATTTTTTCTCGGTCGTGACCATGAATAAATGTACATATTCCACGGTCTATTTTTAGCCCAGGCTAATCCTAGGGTAATCCTTACTTGGCCTTTTCACGGGTCTTTGTGGCCCTGGGATCCTATTAGTTTCTAAAACTACTTGAATTATTAAACGAATTACGCCATTAGGGTTGGCACATCTCCTGCTCTAAGCGGCACAGCTAAGACGCGGTTCTCGGGGGGGCCCGGAAACGCTTCAAAAGTCGAAAAGTTTGAGATGGGGAACGCATCCGAGAAGTGGACCGACGATGCGAGTGAAGCTGCTGATCGAAGTGATCCTAGAAGGATCGGGGGGTAAGATGAACACCGGTAATTTGAAATCGAAGGCACTCTTATTGATGATGGCGGGCTCGATGTCCGTCTATGCAACCGGCTGCGCCAAGCCAGCGGACGACGATGTCTCCGCCACTAATGTCGTGAAGGCCGATCCGAACGCCAACCAGGCGATCGGCGACGAAGAAAACACCATCACCGTCATGGGTGGCGACACGGTTCGCAAGAACTTCGCTGCCGGCACGATGGCTCCATCGGGCATGGCGCTTCCGGCGAACCCGGCTTCCCTAATCGCCAGCCTCCCGCTCTCGTTGCTCAACAAGCCGATGTTGCTTGGAGCAGTAATCACCCAGGTTTCCGATACTGAAAGTGAAGACCTCGGCCGCCTCAAGCTTTCCGACATCCCGCCGCTGCAGGTGCAGGGCAAGGTCGAGAGCGATGCGACGGGCTCGTTCCTGGTTCTTTATAATTGCGCCGGCGACTGCAAGGCCGCCGACCTGAAGCCCCTTCTCGCGATCCCTTCTGTCGGAACGGATACGAAGAAGAAGGCCGTCCTTCTCGATCTCGCGGCACTCGGCGCAGATCTCGATCTTACCGCCCTTTACCAGGGCCACCCGACGATTGATCTCTATGAGACCAAGTCCTCGAGCGCGGTTCGCTTCGACTATTCCAAGTCCACGCTGGTTTTCGACATCCAGGCGGACCTGACGAAAAAGGGCGACACGACCGGCGCTTTGACCACGATCACCAACCGCTGGTACATTAAGCTCGCGAATAGCTTCAACCCGGCTTTCGTGGTTCGCGAACCCAAGGCAGGCGTC
>JAYVOO010000131.1:0-2337 GCA_043757905.1 Oligoflexia bacterium | reverse complement strand
TTTGCCGTCGGCGCCGATCAGCGCGCTACCGGGGGCGACCGAGTGGTCTTTCACTGAATCCGCATCCTTTGGCTGGGAATTCTGAGAGGTCTGCGCAGTTTCGGAAGTCTGCGAGCCGCGGTGATTTTTCGCGTAGAAGATGCCGCCGAGAATGGCTACGCCGATGGTGATGACTACGATGCTTTTTAGAATTTTGCTTTTCACGTCAGCACTCCAATTAAACGTTGCCTGGTATGATTAATATTACTTAACAGAACAAACATTTGCAAACAGTTTAATGTAGCGCGTTGAATTCACCTAAAATCAAGTACTTAGAGTGATAATTAACTAAAAAAGTTTAATGCCTCGACTCGAGGTTGGGTCAGAGAGGGACTCAAACGAGTCAAGATCGTTGACTTAAAGGCTCCATCATTATATCTCTGGGGCGCGCTGCGTTGAAGCGTGCGTTTGGCCTGCACAGAAACGGACATGGAATTTATGGACGAGATGATTGGTATCCTTGGACCCTGCCTTCTCTTCATTTTCGGCTTCAGCGTGATGGGCTATCTCTCACGCCGCGATCGGCTCGAGCGCGCACAGGATTGCCAGAAGCTGCAACGGCTTGCGGCTACTCCTCTGGAATCTACAATCAACGAAGTCTCCTCGGTCACGGCCCACCCCCACAACTCCCAGGCTCAAAGCGCGCTGCCCCGCGGTTGACCTCTCGACCCCGCCCAATCGCGTTTTCACATCTGTCGAAATCTTGTTCGCGAGTCGTCCGTGACATGGGCATGGCCATTGAACAATCTAGTTCAAAATTTGGCCTCTGGTTTGCTCATAAGTGAGCAATATGAAGCTACGCGAATCTATACCCGTCCTCGTCGGCGCCCTACTCTCACTCTCGTGCATCTCCGCTCATGCGGATGAAGCATCGCTAGCCAAGGGTGGATACAAGTCCATTGAGATTGCCGAATTGAACTCGAGCGGCGAAACCAGGTCATTCGGCCTAACTGGAGATGGCGCGCCCTTGGGAACGATGAGCGCGCGCGGCGACCATCTTGGAGGTTTTGTACTTACGGACACCGCCGGTGGCACTGCGGCCAGAGGGGTACTTGAGTTCGAGGACTTACCCAACACGAAGCATATGAACTTCATCCCGTACGGCGATGGAGTCGGATTCTCGATGACGGTCATGGGACCCGACGCAAAGGGAGCCTACGGGGCCATCGGAGTGATCAAGAACCGAATCTGGAAAGGAAAGTTGCCAGGTGCCCCGCTCGAGCATCAGCTCACGATCTACAATGCGGCTGGCGAGTTGATCGCGGACTCCAACGTGAAATCAATCTATGAGAATTACAGCTTCCGCGGCGATGCTACCGGTTCTGTCGTGGCCGTTGCCCCTGGGGTGAGGCAGCTTCGGAGCGCCACCGGGGATCAGAGGCTCATGACTCTTGCCGCTGCCTTTCGCGGTTCGACCGTCAATTTATTTAATATCTACTCGAGGCGCCATTTTCTCGATGAGCCGAAGTCCTCCCGGAAAACCGGCGAGACGCCGGGAAAGAAGATCAATGCCGCCGCGACTTCTGAAAAGCTCGACCAGTTCAAGGTCGGGCAGCCTAGCTACGTGCTCGAGCCCGCGTCCAGTCCGGAAGCGGTCGAGACCATTGCCGGCATGGGCTGAAGCACTCGAACGAAGATAGATCAACCGCCGTTTTGAACGTCTTTCGAATCAGCGGTTGCATTGCCACCCTGGAGCGCACGCTCGAATTCAAGCCGGAGGTCGGGCCAGCGCGCGATCGCCTTGCGGGTTAGCTCCTCGGCCGCGTCCGTGAGCTTCACTTCGGCGGTCCGGCGGATCAGGATGCGGTAAATGGACGGATCGTGCGCGTCCTTGGCAAGCGCCTGGCGGGCGCGCTCGATGACCTTACCGACCGGGTCGAGACGGTCGGCGACTGAAAGCTCGGAGGCATAATACTCAGGCGTCTCGCGCGCGCCCGAGGGAAAGCGCTTGAGGACCTTCTCGGCTTCCTCCACCAGGGAGTTCTCGGTCATCGCCACGATGATGTCGCGAAGGATTTTCGGCCGCTGCGCAGACGAAGTCGCCGCTTTCTGAAAAACCTGGATAGCCTTGTCCTTCTGGCTCGTCTTCATGAAATACCGCCCGGAGACGATGAGAGCGGCGCAGACCGCGCGGGTCATGTCCTCGTTGCGGGTGTCGATGTGCGTGAAGATCTGGTGGTACTTCTCGATGTCGTCGAAGTTCGACGTCATGATCGCGAGCCGGAGCACCGCGACCAGCCGCTGCGGGTTCGCAGGGAAGAACTGCGAGATGCGCTTCACGACCTCATAGGCGTCCGT
>JAYVOO010000130.1:0-2341 GCA_043757905.1 Oligoflexia bacterium | reverse complement strand
TTTAATATTAGGCGCCTTCGCGACTGGCCCCTTGCGGAGCACACCTAAAATGACATCAGTTGACAAACTTAACGCAGTGAGTTAAGTTAAATGAGTATGGCTGATCAAACGTCTAAATGGGTCGGGAAATTCATTCGGGAACGGCGCGAAGCGGCCGGCCTCTCACAGCGCGCGCTCGGGCAGCTCTTCACGCCTCCGGTGACCACGCAGTTCATCTCGAACATCGAGCGAGGCGTGACTCCGCTTCCGCCGGTGCATATCCCCACGCTCTCAAACGCGCTCAAAATCAATGAGGCCGAGATCACCAATCTCATGGAGCGCGAGTACACGCACAAGCTCTCGCAGCGCTTGGGTAGGACTCCGCAGGCTGACGGCGGCATGAGCCCCTACGCCGCAGCGATGGGAGCCTCGACGCTACCTGTGACCAGCGCCGATTATCCATTCATGCGCAATCTCTATGACGCCTACTCGCGAGCCGACGAGAAGACCCGCGAGGCGTTCGCCACTGTATGCATCAGCATCCTGAAGCTTCCAGGCAGCGGTTCCTCATCTTCTTCCTCGACCTAGACTCGCCATCTGATTAGGATACGGCCCATGTCGAACACGGTTTTCCCGAAGAAACCCCGTCCCTCCGGCGCGCGCCGCCGCAGCACGAGCGAACTCATTTCTGACCGCGGGCCTGTCAGCCACGGCTACGTGAAGAGCTTCGACGGAACCAAGCTTTTCTATTCGACCGAGGGCGAAGGCAAGCCGCTCATCTTCTGTTACGGGCTCGTCTGCTCGAGCCTGCATTGGACCTACCAGATCGACCACTTCTCGAAGAACTACAAGACGGTCTGGTTCGACTACCGCGGCCACCAGAACTCCGAGACGCCCAAGAACATGAACAGCCTGACGCTCGAGAATATGGCGCGCGACCTGGGCATCATCCTCGACGAGCTGAAGATCGACGATGCCGTGCTCCTAGGCCATAGCATGGGCGTGAACGTCGTGCTGGAGTTCTACCGTCAGCAGCCTGCCCGTGTGACGGGCATGGTGCTCGCCAACGGCACGCCGAAGCGGCCGCTCGAGACAATCTTCCGCAACAACACCGTGCAGGGCGCGTTCAACATCCTGAAGGCAGTCTACGAACGATCACCCGACCTCGTGCAGGCATTCTGGAGGCTGGGTAAAGGCAACCCGATCGCCCGCACGCTGATCACGCTCGGGGGTTTCAACCCGCATCTCACGCCCCAGGCCGACATCAAACTTTACGTGGATCAGGTCTCGGAGATGGATCCCGCGATCCTCATCCACCTGATCGAGAACTACGACACGAGCGACTCCCTGCCCTGGCTGCATACGGTCCGCGCACCGACGCTCATCGTGGCGGGCGAGGACGACAAGATCACGCCAATCGAGCAGCAGGAGCTCATGCACCAGCTCATTCCAGGTAGCCGCCTCGAAGTCATCCGCCACGGCAGCCACTGCCCGCAGATGGACTTGCCTGATCTCGTGAACCACAAGATCGAGAACTTCCTCTCCGAGATCAACTACGAGACAGCACCCATTCGGACCATGGAAAGCGCCAGTCTATCCACTGGGAAGCGTCGAGGCCTACGTCCATCAGCGCCCGCCTGAATAGCTCCATGCAGATCTCGCCGTGGCATTTCCCCTCGCCGACGTGCGAGACGGAGATCACGCCGTCCGGCGAGCGGAGCTTTCCCTGGCGGAGGCGCTCAATCACTTCGGCGCGGCCCAAGCCGAGGCAAGGGCAGAGATCAGCCTTTAATACTCCGCCTGCGGCGGCCTGTTCACTGGGTCCTGACGAAATCACGGTCATGCCCCGGCGACTCTGCGTCTGGCAGGCGTAGCGCTTGATCCCGTCGACCGTGATCTGGCAGAGCCCACAGCTGCCGTCCGGACAAAGCAACATGTCCTCGGGCCGGCTGTAGCCGACCTCAAAAAGCGCGACGCTCATCGTGACCTTGTCGCGGATGATGCGCTTGTCGCCGTTCAGCGTGATCTCGACCTTGTTGCCGAAGTCGCGCTGCGAGGCCGCGAGGAAAATTTGATCCTCCACCTCGCCTTCGGCAGGCTTGCGGAGCCCGCGCGCCTCCCATGCGAGATGGGAAGGCACTTCGAGCGTGACGAGACGGACTTCCGGTGCGGCGCCGCTAGCCTCCTCGACTTTCAGGACGCGCGCGGATCCCAGGCTTTCGCCCCGCCGATTCAGAAGTGTTGCGAAGTTTCCCGGGCCTTTCAGGCCGAAGCCGCGCCACGGAAGGGTGATCTCAGCGGTCGAGCGGCCCTCGGGCTCGTGAACCATGAGCGTCGCCGCGCTCGGACAGACGCGCACGCA
>JAYVOO010000129.1:0-2343 GCA_043757905.1 Oligoflexia bacterium | reverse complement strand
GGGCGAGGCGAGGCGGATATTGGCGAGATGACCGAAAAAGCCCTTGAAGGGAGTGGCCTCCAGACCGGGTACCGGGTGCATCGCCCATTTGTAGAGGTTAAAGTCTGGTGCGACGAAGAAAAGTTTCCTGCAGCCGCGCCATTCGTCGCGAATCTCGAGACCGTACTCGCGCCTTGGATCGCGGCCCGTGGGGAAACCGATCTCGCCCAGGAATTCGTGCGCGAGCTGCAGCGCTTCGACGAAGTCGAGATCGTCGACGCCGCGAGCGGTGGAATGCTGCCCCGGCGCATCGGAGATCTACTCAGTCAGGCCGTCGGAACCCCCGAGCGCGGCGAAAGCGAGATTCATGTGATCAGCGACTGGTCGATGCCGGTGGAGCCAGAGAGCTGGATCGAGCAGGCGTTAACCGGGGACACCTCGCTCACGCTCGCGGTCGCGGGCTTCACGCCGTCGGGCCAATGGGTGATCGGAATGCGCCAGGGAGCGCGGACCCGCCAGGAGACCCTCACGGTCCCTTACCGCTCCGCCGCGCCGGCCCTTCCCACCGACCGCAATCGTGCCTACGTCACGGAATTCGCTCTTAAACTCTGGACGGAATGGCTTCGCACCAGCGTGAACTAGACTACTTCGAGGCGGAGACCGGCGCCGCCGACGGGCTCGCGGCGGGAGCGGCCAGAAGATTCTGAAAAAATGGCGGCACCACGATGTCGCTTTTGGCCACCTGCTTGCGCAGGCTCTTGATCGTGGTCACGGGCCACTGCCGCTGGAAGAAATTGACAATCCACTTGGGCACTGACCCCTTCGGGTCAACGAGCGCCTCGCCCACCATGCGGCTCCGCTTGCCGCCGTCGAGCGCCAGGATCTGGTACTTGCTCTCGATGATATTACCACGGATCGCGTCCGTCGGAGGAGCGTCCGCGTCTTCGATCGATCTGAAGACGGCCTGCACGGCCTGCGCCTTTAAATCCACAGTGATCTTCACCCTCGCGACGAAATCCCGATCCTTCATCACGAAGGGAGTGCCGAAATGATTGTGGGTGACGTACTCGTAATCGGAGAACTGCCGTACGCGCCGGCATTCCTTCAGATGATCGACCCATTCCTTGGCGCGTCCGCAATCCATGATGACCTGGAGCACCTTGCCGGGAGGCGCGTCGAGCTCGGCCTCTCCTCGCACCGCAACGAGTGAAGTGCCCGGTACGTTACGCACCGAGACCTGAATCCCGTCCTTCTCGTTCACTTTCTCCCATTCTTCGGATCCCGCTTGCGCCGATCCCGCGCAAGCCAGCGCACTGGTGAGAGCAATCCCCGCGAACCATTGGCTTAGCTTCATGCCTTCAGGTATAACATTGCAATGACTGATACAGAACAGATGAAAGCGGAACTCGATCAACTTCGCGCTGAAAATGAAGCGCTCAAAAAGACCTCTGCCAAAGGCCTATCCATGAAGATCAGCGAGAAAGGCGGTCTGTCCGTTTACGGCCTTGGCCGCTTTCCTGTGACTTTGTACAAGGAACAGTGGACCAAGTTGCTCGGTATGGTTGACGATATCAAGGCTTTCATCGCGGCCAACGAATCGAAGCTCAAGACCAAGGAATAAAGCGCGGCCGGATCGTCTTACCGCTTCTGGTCGGCTTTCCAGCTCATCGCGTAATCCTTGAACTCGACCGCCCCTGCAGCCGCCGTCGGATGGAGCGGACGATAAGTATCGACCATCACGGCGATCTCTTTCGTCTCGGTGATCGGCTCCGCGTTCTTAGCCGCGTTCGGATGCGGGCCATGATGGATACCCTGCGGATGAAAGGTGATCGAGCCCGCCGAGACCCCTTCGCGCGATAAGAAGTTCCCTTCGTGGTAAAAGAGCACTTCGTCGAAATCGATGTTGCGATGGTAGAACGGCACTTTCATCGCGCCCTCCTCGCTCTCGAGCGGGCGAGGCAGGAACGAGCAGATCACGAAGTTCTTCGCTAGGAAGGTCGTGTGCACGCTCGGCGGCAGATGATAGCGCGGCGAGACGACGGGGCGAATCTCCGAGACATTCAAGCCCCACGGCGCTAGATCGCCTTTCCAACCGATGGCGTTCATCGGATTCCACGGATAGAAGACCTTCGTCCACTCCCCTTCGCGCTTGATCCGGAGCTCGAATTCACCCTGGGCGTTCGCGCCAGACTTGCGCTCCTCAGGTGGCAGGACGGGAGTGCGCATGATCATCGGGTCAAACTGCGCGTGACGCCCCAGCATTCCTCGATCCGGCAGACCGACTTCGGTCGGCGACTCGATCACGAGATGGGTGTTTGCGCCCCGCGCGTCGAAGCGGTACGTGGTTCCGCGAGGAATCACGAG
>JAYVOO010000128.1:0-2343 GCA_043757905.1 Oligoflexia bacterium | reverse complement strand
AACTTCGTATTAATCCGCAGCGGCTCGCTGATGATCTGCCAAGCCTTCTTGCGTGGGTTCAGGGATCCATAGGGATCCTGAAAGATCATTTGGATGGCCTTGCGATGCTCCTTCGCGGAGCTCTTCACGGAATCCGCCCCATCGATTCGGATCGTGCCCTCCGTTAAGGGCTCGATCTGAGCGAGCACTTTCGCGAGGGTGCTCTTCCCGCAGCCGCTCTCGCCGACAATCGCGAGCGTCTTACCCGCAGGGAGCGAAAACGAAACTCCGTCCAAGGCCTTCACATAACGGACGGCGTCGAACAGGCGGCGAAACGGATAGTGCCGCTTCAGTCCCTGAACCTCCAAAATCGGGCGCGTCTGATCAAGCATGAAGCGCTCCTAACGGTTTGAAGCATTTGACCTGTGCGGTTGCGATCCGCTCGAGCTCGGGAGCGCGCGTCCGGCAGACGTCATCCGCATAAGCGCAGCGCGGGCTCAGCTGGCAACCTTTTGGACGCCGAAGCAGGTCTGGCACGAGGCCCGGGATGCTCGGAAGTTTCGCGCGGTGCTCGCTCATGCCTGAATCATGGGACGAGGGCAGGGAGTCCAACAGCCCGCGTGTATAAGGATGCCTGGGCCGATCGATCACTTCGGAAGTGAGCCCGGACTCGACGATTTGCCCCGCATACATGACCATCACTCGGTCTGCCATCTCAGCGACGATCCCAAGGTCGTGCGTGATCAGGATGAGCGCCATGCGCTGATCCTTTACGAGTTTTGCAAGAAGCTCCAGGATCTGGGCTTGCACGGTCACATCCAAAGCGGTCGTGGGTTCGTCGGCGATTAGGACCTTTGGCTCACAAGCCAGCGCCATCGCAATCATCACGCGCTGACACATGCCGCCCGAGAGTTGGTGAGGATATGCCGAAAGCCGCTCGCGCGGCGAGGGGATCCCAACCTGCACGAGCAACTCGACGGCCCGAGCGAGCGTATCGCGCTTGTTCGTGCCTCTATGCAGGCGGATCGTCTCTTCCAGCTGGAAGCCGACGGTGAAAGATGGGTTCAATGCCGACATTGCGTCCTGGAAGATCATCGCGATCCGACCGCCGCGGATCTTGCGGCGCTTCTCTTCCGAGAGCTCCTCGAGCGAGACACCCTCGTAGATGACTTGCCCGGTGGCGACTCGGCCGTTCGCGGGAAGCAGTCCCATGATCGCGAGGCTTGTGATGCTCTTTCCGCAGCCACTCTCGCCCACGAGGGAGACTGTTTCGCCCTCCATTACGTCGAAGCTGATATGATCGACCGCCGCGAGCTCGCCGCGGAGCGTGTCGAAGCGAACCGAAAGATCCCGGATCTCGAGGAGGCTCTTCATTTCTTCAACCTCGGATCGAGCGCGTCGCGAAGCCCGTCACCTAAGATGTTGAAGCCGAGCACGACCACGAGAATGCAAAGCCCCGGAAGCGTGACCATCCAGGGAGAGCTCTCAATGAAGGGGCGGGCGTCCGCAAGCATCGTGCCCCACTCTGGCGTCGGCGGTTGCGCGCCCAGGCCCAGGAAGCCCAACGCCGCCGCATCGAGGATGCCGTCGCTGAATCCTAGAGTTGACTGCACGATCAGAGGCGCCATGCAGTTGGGCAAGATGTTGATGAACATCTGGCGCATCGCACCCGCCCCGAAACTCTTCGAGGCGATCACATATTGTTTGTTCTTCTCGACGACGACCGATGCCCGAACGAGACGGATGAAGCTCGGGAGCGCGACGGTGCTGACCGCGAGGACGGTGTTAAGCAAGCTGGGTCCGAGGACCGACACGACGACGATCGCCATGAGAATCGAAGGCAGCGCCATGCGGATATCGACGAGCCTCATGATCAACTGATCGATTCTGCCGCCGTGATACCCCGCGACCAGGCCGAGTACCGTGCCCGTGGTGGCCGAAAAAAGCACGACCAGGAAACCGATGCCGAGCGAGATCCGCGTGCCGAAAAGCAGGCGGCTCAGGAAGTCGCGGCCGACGTCATCAGTTCCGAGCCAGAAGCGGGAGCTACCCCCGTCTTTCCAGGCTGGCGGAAGCCTGAGCGCGTCCGGGAAAAGCTGGGTCGGATCATGCGGAGCGAGCCAGGGGGCAAGCACCGCGAGGCCGATGAAAAGCAGGATGATGGCGAGCCCGATAACCGCACCCCGGTTCTGGCGGAAGAAAAACCAGAACTCACGGAATGGCCCGACCATTTGTAGATTCGCCGCTCCGATTGGATCTGCCGCTTCGACTTCCAGCGTGGCTTCCGTCATCGCGCCGACCTCATTCGGGGATTGACCCAGGCATAGGCCACGTCGACCCACATATTGATGAATACGATCATCG
>JAYVOO010000127.1:0-2358 GCA_043757905.1 Oligoflexia bacterium | reverse complement strand
TTTCAATCTTGGGCAGATGCTCGGGCGTCAACTTCTCGGCCATGTCGATGTCGTAATAAAAGCCATTTTCGATCGTCGGGCCGATGCCGAACTTGGCGTCAGGCCACATTTTTGAGACCGCATGGGCCATGATGTGGGCTGCTGAATGGCGCGCGGTCTCGATCTCGCTGTGAATCTCCGGTTCTTCGAAGTCTTTCAAAAGTTCGGCGGCGGCGGGCTTGGAGGCAGATTCAAGGGGAGATTTGCTCATGGGATTCAAAAGTTAGCATAGTCAGTCTGAAAACGGAATACTCGGTCCGACTTCCTCGCGCCATTCGCGCTTGAGGCGCGGTGAAACTGGGACGCCCTTTGCTTTGGACTCCGGCAAACGGAGGTCTTCAAATGTTTTTCCCTCGCCATCGAATCGTCCCGGTTGTGGTCTGCCTGAGTCTTTCATTGCTGAGTATCCTGGCCGGCTGCCAGTCCAGTGCCCGCGGGCCAGTCCCGCACGCGGCCGTCACGCCAGTACCAGAGCCTCTGGCCACCGTCTTACCTCCCGAGTCGCCGTCCCATGGTGTTCAGGAACTAGAAATCAAGATTGTGGCTGCTGAGCCCGACGGCATCCATCCGTTAGCAAACGCCAAGCCCGAAGCCCTGCTCCCAGGCGGGGGCGCACCCCTACGCGAAGCCCGCCTACCGGAACCGCTTACGATTCGTAAGCCTCTTTTGATTCAATGGCGTGGCATCCAGTTCGGCACGCTCATTACGCGAGCGCATGTCTCTTTCATCTCGGCCGGCGCGGGAGCGAAAAGTCAGGAGTTGGAAGCGAGCTACGATACGGACGTGGATCAATGGCGAGTAAGCCTTGCGCCGATGCTGGGCTCGGGCGAGCGGGAGCTGGATCCGACTGCGCTGCATTCCTTGAATCTCCATCTAGACTTCGCGGATGGCTCCGCCCAGAGCTATACGCTCAAGTTTCAGGCGCGTTCCACGATTCGGGGCGTGATCATAGCGCACGAATTGATCCCGCTGATCGCTAGTTTCGACGAGCTCTATGGGTTGGCGCATGAAAACTTCCTGCTCGCCAGGGATTTGATTTCCAATCCAACGTCCCGAAAGGTGCGGGTTTGGGTACACGCCGATTCTGGATCGCTTGGGCTCTCCAGTTATTATCGAATCCAGAGATGGGACTATGCGGTGGCCCCGGCAATCACCATCGTACCGCCGGATCGGCCTATTCTCGGACCCGCGCCAACCGCGGACCAGGAATATTCAAATTGGGTTCAGGTCTTGCTGGCGGTGCTCAAGGTCGAGCGTGGCACCGAAAGCCAGCTGATTCCATTTCAAGCGTCCGGTTGGTTAAGCTTCGATCTGGAGCCAGGTCAGTCTGCTCGGGTGAGTTGGCAGGGGTCATTGAGCCCCTCCACGCGGGAATGCGCGTTTCCGGCGAAGGTGATCAAGAGTCTCAAGTGGTTTACGCCAAACCAGTCTGTGTTCACTTACACTGACTTCGAAGAGCGCTTCTCTCAGCAGGGAATGAGGCTCAAGGGGGTCTGGGCGGGTAAGCTCCGCTTGAGCGAGCCGGATCTCAGCACTCCGCCGGACCTCGAGGACGCCCAGGATTTCACCCGAGAGGTCAAAAGCGCGTTCGGCGCCGACTTTGGAGAGAACTTAACTCCAATGGAATGCGTCGGGCTTTATCCTCGAGCCGGAATGTGAGAGGACTTGCCCATGGAAGGGCCTCAGTCTCAAGACACTCCCGCTAGTCCAATCAGCTTGCGGCCAGCGACCGAAGACGATCTTGCGTCTTTGGCCGAGCTTGAGTCGCGGTTGCAGATTGCGCCGTGGACGGCGGATCATTTCCGGACCGAGATGGCTAAGCCTTACAGCAATGTCTGGATCTTGACTGACGACGAAACGGACGCCGTAGTCCATGGCTACCTGGTCTTCTGGCTGATGCCCGATGCCTGCCAAGTCTTGAACATTGCGGTGGATCTCCCTCACCGCGGGCTGGGCCTGGCTCAACTCATGCTCCGGCGGGCCATCGACCAGGCGATAAAGCAAAACCTGGAAAAGGCGACGCTGGAAGTACGCAAATCCAACGTCCCGGCCCTCCAGCTTTACCAATCCCTAAACTTCACGATCGACCATATTCGGAAGAATTTTTACTCGAACGGTGAGGATGCGTATCAATTGACTCTCCGCATTAATGACGACGCACTGCATGGCTTCTGAATTAGAGCTTTACACGCGCTGAGTCGGGAAGTACTTGAGAGCCAGTTTTATGGGGTTTTCAATCAAAACGTTGTTTCTAGCTTCCTCCTCTCTTCTGCTGATCTTGTCAGCCGAGATCCTCTTCATTCCTTCCGTCGATCCCGG
>JAYVOO010000126.1:0-2363 GCA_043757905.1 Oligoflexia bacterium | reverse complement strand
CGGGATCCTGGCCGACGCGGCCGCTGGCGGCGACACGGTCAAGATCAAAGAAGGCTCGCTTTTCTCTTCTCGCGACGTCGACATTCTCGAGGTCCACGAGGGCTGGGTCCATGTCGGGACGACCCAAAACGGGCATCACCAGCACGTTGCGAAATGGCTTTCGAAGGGACCCCCGCGCTGCGCGGCCACCCAGGAAGGCCTCGCGGTCATCATGGAGATCTTCACGTTCCGCTCGTATCCGAAGCGGGCCCGTCAAATCAATGACAGGATCCTCGGAATCGACAAGGCGGAGGACGGAGCGAACATCCTGGAGCTGATCGAATTCTATCGAACGGAGGGTTATTCCGAGGAGGATTCGATCGGCAACGCCAAGCGGGTGTTCCGCGGCGGCCTGATCGAGGGCGGCGCCCCGTTCACGAAGGATATCTCGTATTGCCGGGGATATATCGAGAACTACAACTTCATCCGAACGGCAATTCGGGCGGGCCGGCCCTACCTTGTGCCCTTCCTTTTCGCCGGAAAGCTGCACGTGGACGACATCCCGCTGCTCTACCAGAAGTACAAGGAGGGGATCGTCGATCCCCCGCAGTTCCTGCCTCCCCAGTTTCAGGACCTGAATGGTCTCGCGGTCTGGATGAGCTTCTCGAGCTTCCTGAACAAGGTCGATATGAAGAGAACTCAAGAGCATTACGATAATCTCTTTAAAATTTACCTGTAAGGGCGTTAAACTGGATGAAAGGTTTAATGAAAAAGGGGTTTCCGATGAAATCATCATATGTCGCCACTACCATCGTACTCGCGCTCCTCGGCGCTTCGCCCGCTTTCGCCGTGACTGAGCTCGCGAAAGTGAACGGCACTCCGATCACCGACAAGGATATGGCTGCCGCGCTGAGCGGGCTGAACGAGTCTCAGCGAGCCAACGTGCTGAAGGATTCCAACTCCCGCCGCCAGATCCTGGATGGCCTGATCGACCAGACGTTGCTCGCTCAGACGGCCGAGAAGGAAAAACTCGACCAGGACCAGGACTATAAGGATGCGCTCGGCGCGTTCAAGAAGCAGTTCCTGGCGAACAAGCTGCTGCAGAAGAACCTGGCCACGAAGCTGACTGAGCCGGCCGCCAAGAAATTTTACGAGGCCCACAAGAGCCGCTACTCCACCGATCAGGTGCATGCCCAGCACATACTCGTGAGCGACGAAGAGCAGGCCAAGAGCATTATGAAGGAAGCCAAGGCCGACAACTCCGACTTCATGGCGCTGGCGGAGAAGTACTCGAAGGATCCTTCCGCTAAGAACAACCGCGGCGACCTGGGCTTCTTCGGTCGCGACCGCATGGTTGCTGAGTTCACCGATGCGGCCTTTGCCGGCGGCGAAGGCGAGATCGTCGGACCCGTGAAGACATCGTACGGCTACCACGTCATCAAAGTGGTCGAGAAGAAGAGCGGCAAGCCGCTCGAGTACGGTGAAGTGGAACTGCGGGTGAAGAACGACATGCGCCAGGAACTTGTGAACACCTATCTCGGCAAGCTGAAGAGCACCGCAAAGCTCGAGTACAAAGACTCCAAGAGCTGAGTTTCGACGCTCGTCGCATTAAAAGAATTGAGTATCAGGGGTTCTCCTCCTGCCTTCAGACAAGTGCCTGGACAACTTGCGACAGCAACTTCGGGGACGGGACGTCGCTCACGATTTATTCCTGCCACTCCGGCGCCGATTGCAGCCCAACTCGCGGATTCGCGCCAGTACCCGCCTTCGCGTACAAGTCCGCGGTAGAAGTCGATAAAGTCTGGGTCAAGGGGGCCCACGCCACTGAAGTACGAGTAGGAGAGTTGCTCGCCCGTATGGCTTCGCGCGCTCATCAAGAGATCCAGGAGTCGTGCTTGCGGAGATGTGTTTCGCCGCGAACTCCTGGAGCATGAAGTAGACGCCCGCGCGCCTCGAGCCGCTTGAGGGCGCGGCGAGCGGCGATTGGATTCGCATGGTTCCGGATGTAGGATCCCTTCAGTTCACGCACCTCGTTCGACTTTCTGACGCAGGAGCGCTACCAAAAGGTGGCGGACACCTTTTTAGAAGTATTCGCGGGCGCTGATGCCGTACTTCTGGAGCTTGCGGAGCAACGTCTTCTTGGGAATGTTCGCGTGCAGCGCCGTCTGGTTGATCCTGCCCTTGAATGCTTTCAGAGCGGAGATCAGGAACTGGCGTTCGAACTCTTCCTTATTGGCTTGGAAGTCCAGGCGGTTGATGTCGAGGGTGAAACCCTTGGAGTCTGGTCCGAGTCCGACCGCGCCGGCTCCGCCGATGGAGACTGCGGAGATGACCTCGTCGTCGCCTTCCAGGGAGTCGTCATCGCCGTCGAGATCGACGCGCAG
>JAYVOO010000125.1:0-8680 GCA_043757905.1 Oligoflexia bacterium | reverse complement strand
TGCTTGAGCACGAATACGAAACCGCTGGCTCTCTCGAAAACGAAAGAGTTCCAGAAATTCAAGACGACGCTTACTGAAGCCAAGCGAGTTCTCATCTCCACGCATGCCCTACCCGATGGGGACGGCCTCGGGGCCGAAGCTGCGATCTTCCACTACCTGAAGCGCGCACGGAAAGCCTGCCGAATCTATAACCCCGATCTGCTCCCGAAGCGTTACCGCTTCCTCGACCCAAAAGGCCAGATCCTGCTCGGACCTGGCGAAGTCGAGCTCTGGGACACCTGCGACCTGTGGATCATCGTCGACACGAACGACCCGAGACGCCTGGGCAAACTTTGGCAGGAGTTCTCCCTGCGCGCGAAGAAGATCATCTTTCTCGATCACCATCCGGAAATCGAGAATCTTGCGGAGACCACCTACCCGCCCCACGCGACCCTGATTTCCGACACTGAGTCCTCATCGATCGGCGAGCTCCTCTATCACTTGTTCGGTGAACTGGGATTCGCGAAGATCAATAAGGATGTGGCAATGGGGCTTTACGTCTCCATCATGACCGACACGAACTCTTTTCGCTACGCTCGCACGACACCGCTTGCGCACAAGATCGCGGCCGAGATGATCGAGCTCGGCGTGAATCCGGAGGAGATCTACCAGAACATTTATTCATCGAAAGAGGTCTCCCACCTTCAGCTTCTAGGCAATATGCTGCAGAACGTGAAGGTCGGCGTAGGAGGCAAAGTCGCGTGGCTCGAAATGCCGCTTGAGATCCGTAAGAAGCACAAAGCGACTGCGGACGAGACTCAGTCGTTTATGAACTTGCTTCTGCTGCTCAAGGACGCCGAAGTCGTCTGCTTCTTCCGCGAGGAAGAGGACGGTACGATCCGCGTCTCGATGAAATCCAAGGGCCGTATCGTCGTCAATCGCATCGCAATGGAGCTCGGTGGCGGCGGGCACGAGTATGCTGCGGGGCTCGCAATCGCCGCTCCGATCGAGAAGACCGTTGAGGCAGTGATCAAGAGACTTCAGCAGGTGGTCGAGCACTACGAGAAGTTCGGTAAATAAAGAAGACTAAGTGCCTTGAACCCGAAAGCAGAGGCTACATCACTCTGCTTTCGGGTTCAAATCTCAGCCTACGCCTAACTCTATTTACAGGCCTGGCCTTTGTTGCCACTTCTTTCACACTTTTTGATCGAAACATCACAGTTCCAACCTTGGTTATTATGGGATTCATAATGGGGTTTGTCTCCACTTGGGCACAGTGTCCTACATTCTCCTTTTCCATCATGAGTCACCCAAATCCACGGGCTAGGGCAGTTACTTTTCGAGGTGTTTTGGGCAAATGAGAGAGAACTCATCAAGGCCGCCAGGCTGATGATACAAAGTGCGATTTTTTTCATTGATCCTCCAAGTTGAGCCCTGAACAGAAGTACAGAGGCTTTCAGTTTACGTTCAAAAAAACCGGGGCATGCATGCCCGGCTTAGTCCCTAACTTGAGGTTAGTGCAAAGAGTCCCAGTAGTCAAAACGGGCCTTTTACGACACAGTAAGATCCATTTAGTTTTAGACTCTATGGGGTCCTAGCTGCCCTAAAGTGCTTGAACTATCCTGCCGCCGAATTTCCATCCAGGTTTCCGGCTTCTCGAGGTTCTTAAAACCGAACTGGGCATAGAGCCCCTGGGCGTCGCGCGTGCCCAGGCTGATACGCCGGAGGCCCTGGAGCTCCGGATGACTCAAAAGCGAAGCCATGAGCCACTTGGACAACCCCTGGCCGCGCCAAGCCTCCTCGACATACACATCTGCTATGTAAGCAAAGGTGGCATGGTCGCTGACTGCCCGGGCGAAACCAATCTGCTCGCGCGAGGACGACGGATCGACTCCGAATGCGTAAAGTCCAAAGCAGACCGAACCCCGGAGCGAGCGTTCCATTAATTCGCGAGGAATGCACTTCGCCCAATAACTCGAGGAAAGGAAGGCATGCATTCGCTCAAGATCCAGCAGCGCTGGGTCGGTACTGATCTGGAAGCCTTCACGTTTCCATGTTTCGACTTTCATTCGCCCCTGCCCTATTGCCTAAAGAGAGTCGCAGCCAAAAGGTCCCCTCAGGCGCCAGTTGGAAATCATCCGGAAAGAGCCGAGCGTTTCGTGGCCGAGACCTGAAGAACTCGAGCTCAGTGCCTGGGCTCCTGGGAAGAAGGGCGTAAGAACCTCAAGTGTGGAGGCAGCCGGCGCCACTTGAAGCCCCGCTTTTCCCTCTTCGCCGTCGTTCCAAGTAAAGCGGCTGCAAAGGTAGTAACCGATCGAAAGCTTTCCGATCACCGGCAAGCTCAGTAGTTTTTGAAGCGATCGGAAGGCCGGGACATCGCTGGCAGAAGCAAATGGAGCGCTTGGATCCGAGAAGTGTGCCCGCAACATCGGGGCATGCCCATCGGAATTCAAGATCTCGAAGTCATGGCGGTCGGCGCTGATCTGGCGCCTCTGTTTATGAAAGCCGTAAAGGTAGCCGAGCGCGATCGGGAGGCTCGCATCCAGGAACAAGCGCGGCATGTAGTAAAAGGGCCCGTGATACGCGCCAGACTTGCGAAACTGAGGTTTGAGCTGGACGAAGGGCACTGCAAACACGAACTCCGTATAGTCCGCCGGCTCCAGAAAGGGGATCGTGGCGGGCCATCCGAAGAGCACGTGGCGCACATCCTTCTGAAAGCCAAACATGAAAACCAGCGGATGCGTGCCCGGCTCGCTCACGTCCTGTGGCGCGAGCTCGAGCTCCGGTGGGAGGACCTGGCGCGCGGACTCGATGGATGCCGAGATGACATGCGCTCCGGCCCGGTATAACCCGGTCACGTCCGGCTGTGGAATCACTGGCCCGGGAAAGAGGGCCGTATCCGCGGAGGCTGAAAATGGGCAAAGAAGAAGGAACCCTGACCAAAGAAAGCGGAACGTTGGATGAAAGTGCGCCATGCTGCCTCCCATTTAACATGCGGCAACGTAGGAATCATTTAATTTGACTGCACCTCGCCGAGAGTCTTCCGCCGCAAAACGAAACGGACCCCGTGCTTCAAGCGGCACGCAAACTGAGACTTCAATTTTTCGGGATAAACGATTTAGTTTTCAAATCATTGACCAGGGTGATGACACTCATGCGGGAAGATTCGTTCAGGTGCTCGATTTCAATCCCGCATCCGGCCGGAACTGGATCGAGCGCCTGGGTCCTGATCCAGCGCACGATCCCGCTCCCGTCGATCCCAGTGATCGGTCCATGGTCGACCTGGATCTTGAAGATAGCTCGGGCACCCACAGTCGGAAACCGATCTTTTAAAGCGACAAAGATCCCGCCGCGACCAAGATTCAGAACCTTGGATTGAACCGCGAGGTTAAAATCCGAGAAATGAAGCTCAACATTAAAGTCAGACTCGAGCCGCTCAACTTTTCTCAATCCCCAAACCTCTTCCTTCGAGCTGACGACTCTCAAAACAGTCGCCATCAGTTCCTTGCGGTCAAAAGGCTTCGAAAATACTGCCGCAGCCCCTTTATCGTAGGCGTCCTCCAACCCAAGGTCCGCGAATCCGGTCATGAACATGACAACCGGCGTGGTCGGGTTCAATGCCTTAATCCTGTCTAGCAGCTCGACGCCGTCTCCATCGGGCATTCGCAAGTCGGAAAGAACTATGTCGATCGGGTTCTGAGAAACGATGTCGTACGCCGACCTCCCATTGGAGGCCTCGAAAACCTTAAACCCTTTTCTCCGGAAATCAAAAACGATCGCCTCCCTCAAGTCCTCTTCATCGTCCACGATCAGAATTGCGATCTCTTCAGGTTTTCGCACTAGGCACCCCCCGCAGGATCAAGAGCTCCCGCCGTTCTTCCAGTAGGACTTTCATCCGATTCAAAGCTTCATGGATCCGCCCGATCTGAATGACATCGTCTGCATGGGCATCCGCGCGGCCTTGGATCTCGTCGAGTACTGACTCCGTCAATAAATAGGCGATGCCCAAAGGGCTTGCCAGGTCGTGTAAGAACTTCCTTTCGTCACTTACGTTCACAGAGTACCTCGTAGGGGAATTCTACACCGAAAGCTGCTTAGGCACGACGAGGAAGTTATTGGGGCCCAGTGGGAAATGTCCTCAGATTGCAGGCCGTAAGAACCGATATGAACGCAATGGGCACGGTAAAATTGACGGGAGATCGAATGCTAGATCTGAATAGGTTTCGAATTGCAGCAGCGATTTGCTGGATATCCTTCGCGCTGGGGAGCCCCGCCGAAGCAAGAATCAAAGGCCAGATCGTCCTCGGCTTCTCCCAAATTGGAGCGGAGAGCGATTGGCGAATCGCTAATACCAAGTCGGTCAAAGACGCGGCTGTGGGAAGCGGCGTGATCTTGAATTTTTCGGATGCCCAGCAAAAGCAGGAAAATCAGCTCAAGGCAGTTAAATCATTCATCCTTCAAAAAGTAGACGTGATCGCGATCGCTCCCGTCGTGGTCTCCGGTTGGCATGATGTATTGATGCAGGCTAAAAAAGCTAAAATTCCAGTCATCCTCATGGATCGCCAGATTGATGAGAAGGACGAGCAACTTTATGCCAGTTTCATCGGTGCTGACTTCAAGGAAGAGGGCCGTCGAGCCGGAAAATGCTTGGTCGATTTCATAAACAGACGGAAGGTCGCGGGCCCCGTCAATATCGTTGAACTCAGGGGAACCGAGGGCTCGGCTCCCGCGATTCAGCGAAAGCTTGGCTTTGCGGAGGTGCTTGCCGGACATCCAAATTTCAAGATCATTCGCTCCGAAAACGGTGACTTTAAAGAGAGCAAGGGCAAGGAGCTCATGGAACGCATCCTCAAGGAAGAGTCGGCCAAAAGTACTCCCATTCATGCTCTATTCGCCCACAATGATAATATGGCCTTAGGTGCGATTCCTTCGATCGAAGCCTCGGGGCAAAAACCTGGAAAAGATATCACAATTGTTTCTATCGATGCGGTCAAAGACGCCTTCGTCGCCATGAAAGACGGCAAATTGAACTGCTCCGTGGAGTGTTCGCCGCTCCTGGGACCACAGCTCATGGCAGCCGTCAAGGATCTCGCCGACGGGAAACCGCTGGCGCGCCGGATTATAACGGTAGAAGGGGTATTTCCCGCGGAGGTCGCGGCAAAGGAGCTCCCAAATCGCAAATACTGAGCGGATGGACTGCATGAAAAGAGACAGGGATTTCAGCCTTAAGATCAAGTCTGTTTTTGCGGTGAGCGGGCTGTTACTGACTTTAGGCGCACTCAATACCATCACTTTCATACTCCTTCGCGGCTATATGGCCGATCTTTCGCAGATGATCGATGTCACCGTTGCCACCAATAACTTGAAAAGTTTGGCGGGAAAAGCGACCGAAGGCCTTCCAGCGGACATTGAAGAATACAGTCTGCACCCGACTCAAGAGAACAAGGCCAAGATTCAAAGCAGCTTTGACGCCATCCAAGTCGGTCTCGCCGATTTGGATCACGCGACTTTGGATCCCACGGTTCGAACTCAGTTCGAGCTTGTGAGGAACATGTTCCAAACTTGCGCTGAGAACTATGAAGAGATCGTAAAAAAAGTGGCCACAAAAGCGCCATTCTCCCAGATCAATGAACTCGTGGCTAACGTTAAGGAAAGTGGCGCGCTCATTGGAGACTCGATTCAACAAATGATTTCGGCGGAACTCAGCCATGATCAAGTTTCCAAGATTAAATTGGCGAGGCAGGCCGATATCAACGGACTCTTGCTTCTCCTCGCTATCTTCGCCACGAGCATCATGGGGTTTGTGCTTTTTTATACGTATCTCATGAAGAGAAATATCCTGCGGCCGCTGGACAGCATGCAACACACGATGGGCCTGATCGCGAGCGACGCCAGCGACATCAAGTTGCGCATCAAAATCGAAAGATTGGACGAGATCGGCATCCTTGCGGAGCACTTCAATAAAATGGCGGATACGATTCAACAGTATAAGGAACATCTCGAGGAGCTCGTGGAAACCCGAACCGAGCAGTTGACCAAAGCCCAGGCCATGCTTGTTCAATCAGGCAAGCTCTCGGCCCTGGGTGAAATGGCGGGTGGGGTTGCTCATGAAGTGAACAATCCACTCGCTGTGATCCAAATTAAATCGAGCCAACTGCTGGAGCTGGTCACTGAAGACCCGATTGATCTGAACTTGGTCAAGACCTTCATTCAAGACATCGGCTCCACAGTCGATCGCATCGCCAAGATCGTGAAAGGTCTCCGGTCGTTCTCCCGCGATGCCACGGATGACCCTCGCCAGACCGTCCAGCTGGCAACTGTGATCGAGGATACGCTTGCCCTCTGTTCGGAGAAATTAAAATCCCACGGCGTGGACTTGAGGCAGATTTCCGCTGCAGCGGAGGTCCCATTGAAGTGTAGACCGACGGAGATCTCTCAAGTCCTACTTAATCTGATCAACAACTCATTCGACGCGATCTCTAAGGAGACGGGCGGCTGGATTGAGCTTCAGACTCATTTAAACGGGGCGATGCTGGAGATTTGGATCACGGATAGCGGAAAAGGAATCTCGGAAGCGACGGCCCAGAAAGTTTTCCAGCCCTTTTTTACGACCAAAGAGATCGGAAAGGGAACCGGCCTTGGCCTCAGTATTTCGAAAGGCATCATCGAGGCCCACGGGGGCCGCATTCAAATCGACCAGCAGTTTCCGAATACCCGCTTCGTGATTCGACTACCCATGGGTTAAGCCTTAAAAGTAACGCGGTTTCCCAATAGAAAAAGTATCCACTCTCAATCCGTTTGAGTTAAATGTAGGGGCTCAAGCCCCTTGCAAGCATCTTGATCGCATTTCAGAAGAGGGATTTCTCTATGATCCAGGTCTCCCACCTCACAAAAATGTACGGGCCCCGGCCCGCCATCCAAGATTTAAGCTTCGAAGTGAAGAAAGGCGAAATCGTTGGCTTCCTCGGCCCGAACGGCGCTGGCAAAAGCACGACGATGAAGATCCTCACAGGCTTTATGCCAGCCACTCTCGGAACGGCGCGGATCGCGGGCTTTGACGTCTTCGAGCAGGCGATCGACGTGAAGCGGAATGTGGGCTTCCTGCCCGAGAATCCCCCCGTTTACCCCGAAATGAAAGTCGCTGACTACCTCGAGTTCTGCGCGCGCCTCCACGGCGTCTCCAAGGCCAAGGTGAAGGGCGCGGTCGACGGCGTGCTTGCGAAGACCTCGCTCGGCGACGTGCGCGGCCGCCTGATCGGGAATCTCTCCAAAGGCTTCCGACAGCGCGTGGGCCTCGCCCAGGCGCTCGTGCACAACCCCCAGGTCCTCATCCTCGACGAGCCTACCGTCGGCCTCGATCCACAGCAGATCATCGAGATCCGCGAGCTGATCAAGGGCCTAGCCGGCGATCATACCGTCATCCTGAGTTCGCACATCCTTCCGGAGGTCACCGCCACCTGCCAGCGCATCATCGTGATCGCCAAGGGCCAGATCGTCGCCCAAGACACCATCGAGCATCTCACCGCGCGGCTGAACAAGGGCCTGATCTACTCGCTTGTCGTGAAGAGCCCCTCTCCCGCAGGGGCGGACGCTATCCGCGCGGTGCCGGGAGTGAAGAGCCTGACCGCGGTCGGTCCGAAATACGTGGTCGAGATCAGCCCAGGCTCGGGCGAGTCGCGCGACCAGATCGTGAGCGCGGCTGTCCAGCACGGAATGGGCGTAATGGAATTCAGCGCCGAGCGCGTGAGCCTGGAAGAGATCTTCCTCCAGCTCACAACGGTCGAGCCCGTCCATGCGAAGACGGAAGGGGGTGCAGCGTGAGCAATATCTGGATCATCGCCAAGCGCGATTTCAAGGCCTATTTCACATCGCCGATCGCCTATATCGTGATCGCGGGCTTCCTGGTGATCATGGGCTGGATGTTTTTCTTCAACCTCTCGCATTTCAACATGCAGAACATGCAGTACCAGCAATTCAACTCCGGAAAGGGTGCAAGCATCACCGACGGCATCATCCGCCCGCTCTACGGCAACATGAACGTCATCTTCCTCTTCCTCCTACCCTTCATCACGATGCGCCAGTTCGCCGAGGAGCGGAAGGCCCACACGATCGAGCTGCTGATCACGTCCCCCGTCACGCTCTGGCAGATCGTGCTCGGCAAGTTCCTCTCGTCGTTCCTGCTTGTCTCGATCATGCTGGGGGCCACGCTCGTCTACCCGATGATCCTCGCGATGGCCGGCAACCCGGACTTGGGAGCAATTCTCACGAGCTATATCGGCACGCTGCTCCTGGCCAGCTGCTACCTTTCGATCGGGATTTTCTGCTCCGCGATGACGGAGAACCAGATCGTCGCAGGCGCGCTGACTTTCGCCGCCGGGCTTTTCTTCTGGCTGGTCAGCTGGGCGACGCAGACCGCGGGCCCAGTCTGGAGCGACGTCCTGATGTATCTTTCACTGATCAGCCACTACAACAACTTCGGACAGGGAATGCTGAACTCGAGTGACGTGGTCTTCTACTTCTCGTTCATCGGGCTGGGACTCTTCCTCACCCACCGCGTGCTCGATTCCTTCCGCTGGAGATAAGCGACAAATGAAAAACAGAAGCACTTTGGCTTGGATACTAGTCGGAATTTTCGGGCTCGCGCTGCTCTTCAACCGCGCGGTCTACCCCGAGCTCGGCAATATGAGCATCTTTCTCACTG
>JAYVOO010000124.1:0-2366 GCA_043757905.1 Oligoflexia bacterium | reverse complement strand
CGGCCTTGAGGGCGTCGGCGATGTCGGAAGTCGTGACGGATCCGAAGAGCTTGTCGTGTTCGCCGACCTTGCGTGCGATGTTGACCGAGAATTCGGAGAGCTTCTTGGCAAGCTCATTCGAGACAGCCGACTGAGCGAGGCGCTTCTTCTCAAGCGCCTTCTTGTGATGCTCGATGATCGCGACGTTATTCTCTTCAGCGGCGACGACGAGGCCGCGCGGGAGCAGGAAGTTCCGGGCGTAGCCATCGGTTACCTTGACGACGTCGCCGATGCTGCCAAGATTTTTCACGTTCTCACGAAGGATAACCAACATTTAAAGACTCCCTATCAATTGACGATGACCAGCCCGGCCTTCAAGGCGGGCCAAGAAATTTAAAGAGTTATGACGATTGCCTGAACTTCCCGCGAAAGTCAAACCACAGGTCAAAAAAGCCGAGACTGAGAAGCAACGGCATCATGAAGAAAACAGCCAAAAGAAAGACCACCGCCCGGAACGTGCCCCGCACCTTCCAGGCGTCGAACGCAGCCGCCAGAATGCTCAGACCTTGAAGCGCGTAGACTGCCATCAAGAACTTGAAGACGTTGAGTGCAACGTCGGAGACCACGCCGACTTCCCAGATCAGAAATACTCCGCAGACGAGCGTTGGCCACACTAGCCATTCCGGAGCTTTCCAGCCCGGGAAGAAATCGGTCGAAAGCTTCAGTCGGTCTCGGATCCCCTCGGGATTGAGCCGGAGAATTAGAAGCAGATTGGACCAGACCATGACTAGGCAGAAAATGGCGATGGCCGAAGGGAACTCGACCACGAGCCCCCTCTTCCACTCTTCCACGTCTGTGTCGCCCAGCCAGCTACTCGTGCTCGCGGATTGCGCGAGCTGCTCGACCAGGCCAGTGACGTGAGCTGCGATCGTCTGAAGATAATTCAGGTGATTGACCCATGAATAGATCCCGACACCAAGCGCACCGACCGCGAACATGAGGAGCAGCGTGCCGCCTGCCACGGCATCCACTTTCCATTCCCGCTGCAGGAGCGCCCCCATCGCTAGTGCGAGGGTCACGCAAAGAATCAGGAAGAAAGCCAGGCTTCCGGTGCCGGCGGCCCCCCAAACGATCGCGCAATTCGTGAGAGCGGCGAGAACAGCCCAGCGCCTGCCTGCTTTGAAATAGGCGAAGAGCAATGGCAGCGGCGAGAATACCGCAAACATCGCGCTCAGGAAGAAGAACGCGCTGAGGAAGAACGGAACGGCCCGGACCCACCATGGAATTCGCGGGCGCGTTGCCGGCCGCCTCAGCGACAGCCTTTCAGATGTGACGTCCAATCCGGGTGCTCTCCGCGGCGTGTGTGGCGTCGGCTCAGTTGCCCATCGAGACATAGCCCACCAGGGCCAGGTTCCGGGCGCGCTTGACCGCCGTGGTCAGCTTGCGCTGATGCCCCGAGCAGTTGCCGGAGATCCGGCGAGGAACGATCTTGCCATGTTCGCTGACGAAGGACTGCATCATACGGATGTCCTTATAGTCGAGCAGGTATTCCTGGTCAGAACAGAAACGGCAAACCTTCTTGCGGTGAAATCCGCCACCGCCGCCACCACCGCCGCGTCCGCCACGATCATCATCCTTGCCGCCGTATCCGCCGCGGTCTCCGCCGCCCTGTTCGCCGCGATCTTCGCGAGGTCCGCCTGGGCGTCCGCCCTCAGTCTTCATGATAGCCATGTTCAAGTTCCTTTTCTAAAAGTTGGTAAGTTGGGATCACTCGGCCGAATCAGAAGATTCGGTTTCGAGGGGTTCGATCGGTCCGCGAGGCTCGATCGCTTCGACACGCTCACGGCGAGGGCCGCGATCTTCGTCATGCGTGTCGTAGCCACGGCGTTCGGCGTTCCGCTCTTCGCGCCTTGCTTCACGCTCTTCTTCGCGGCGCTTGGCGGCCGCATGGTATTCCGTGCGCTGTTTGCGGAAAAGCTCCGGGTCGAACTCGACTTCGAGGTTGACCGTCAGGAAGCGAAGGACATGCTCGCTCAGGCGGAGGTTACGCTCGATTTCGTGAACGATGTCTCCCTTGCCGGTGTACACGACGTAAGTGTAGTGGCCGCGGGATTCCTTTTGAATCGGGTACGCGAGCTTGCGCTTGCCCCAGTCCTCGGTGAGGACCACTTCGCCGCCGCCGTAAGTGGTGACGAGAGTGTTGATGCGATCCTGGAACGTCTTCAGCGCCTCGTCGGTAAGCTCCGAGCGGGTGACAAACGTGGTTTCATAGCCGGCGAGCGGCACAGTCTGGGTAGCCAATGAAGACTCCTTTTGGTTCAAGTAAGGCCTGAGCCGTACTTTTCGCCCGGGATCGTTCCCGAGCAAGGTTTTGACCAGGCCTGCCT
>JAYVOO010000123.1:0-2367 GCA_043757905.1 Oligoflexia bacterium | reverse complement strand
CCCCATCAGGTGATCGATGCGCTGGCCGCGTACGAGTGGATCGGGGCAAAGACCCGCTCCGCCCCGGTGGATCTGCTCACCGTGATGCGCGAGCAATCGACCTTGCTTCCGGTTCTCTCGCAGATCTTGAAGGCGCACGCGGAGGGAAAACTCCCTCCCACTCTCCTGCAGCCTGAAACGGCTCTCACCTTGATCTCGCCCGTCCCCCACCCCACTTCCATGCGGGACGGTTATGCATTTCGCCAGCACGTGGAGGCGGCGCGCCGGAACCGCGGAGTTCCGATGATTCCGGAATTCGACCTGTTCCCGGTATTCTATTTCACCAATCATCTTGCCGTCACCGGGCCCGGTCCCATCCCGGTGCGCGAGGCCGCCCGCGAGAAGCTCGACTTCGAGCTCGAAGTCGCGATCGTCATCGGCAAGACCGGCCGGAACATCCCAGCTGCCGAGGCTGATGAGTTCATCTTCGGCTACATGATCATGAACGACTGGTCCGCGCGCGCGCTCCAGATCGAGGAGATGAAGCTTAATTTGGGCCCTGCGAAAGGCAAAGACTTCGCGACTTCGCTCGGACCGTATCTTCTGACGCGGGATGAACTGGAGTCGGCCGCGATCCCGGGCCCGGCGGGCGAGCGCCACAATCTCAAGATGAAGGCCTTCGTCAATGGCAAGCAGCTCTCTGAGGGAAACCTCAAAGATATGAGCTGGACCTTCAGCCAGCTGATCGAGCGCGCGAGCTACGGCGTGACGCTCACAGCGGGCGAAGTGATCGGCTCGGGCACCGTTGGCACGGGCTGTCTCCTGGAACTGAACGGCTCGAAGATGACCGATAACCTCTGGTTGAAGCCCGGCGACGAGGTGGTGATGGAAGTCGAGCGACTGGGACGGCTCGTGAACCGAATTGAGGCCGAAGCTTGAAGCTCTACCATTATTGGCGCTCCTCCTCGAGTTGGCGCGTGCGTTGGTGTTTCGAACTGAAGGGAATCCAGGCCGAGCTGATTCCGGTTAACCTGCTATCGGGCGAGTCCGAGAGCCCAGAGCATTTGGCGAGAAATCCCCTTGGCTACGTACCCGTGCTCGAACTTGCGCCGGGCCGCTACCTGACGGAGTCGGTCGCGATCATGGAATGGGCGGAGGAGACTCACCCGGCCGCGCCTTTGCTTCCACGCGACCCGATCGAGCGTGCTGAAGTCAGGCAATGCGTGCAGCTGATCAATGCCGGCGTCCAGCCGGTGCAGAACCTGAGCGTGAGCCTGAGGCATTCCTCCGACCCTGCCGAACAAAAGCAGTGGAACCACTATTGGAATGAAACTGGTCTCAAAGCCTACGAGACGGTCATTTCCAAGACCGCCGGGCGCTACACATTCGGGGACACGCTTACGATGGCTGATCTCTGCCTGATCCCGCAGTGCTATGCCGCGCTTCGACACGACGTCGCGCTCGAGAGCTTCCCGAACGTCGCGCGAATCTACCAAGCCTGCCTGGAGCTTGACTCCTGCAAGCGAGCGCACCCGGACCGTTACAAACCGGCTGACTGAAGCCCATCCTGGGAGAGTTCCGCGATTTTCGCGAGAATCCGCTGGGCTGCGCCACGTACATCTTCAGACGCGCTCTCGGCAAAACACTTCGCATCCGCTTCCATCGCCGGAAGCTCGCTCGGGGATTCCTCGAACCCGAGCTCGCTCTCTGGCACCTTGAGTCTCCCGGACTGCACGTCGAGATCCGAAAGCCGAGTTTCGTATCCCGCGAGTACGCGGAGCTGGGCAATTTTGAGCGCCTGTCTCGGATCTAGGTGCCTGTCATGGTAGGTCTGCCAGAGCGTATGGCCAACGCCGGTCGCAGCGGCAAGCGGATAGAGGAAGTGCTTTCCGTGATCGATCGGCCGCGCGAGCGCTTTAAGCCACATTTCGTTCGGCGAGACGACAAAGAGATTCCAGAGCATCCGCGGAAGGTACGTGATTGTGCCTCCCCAGGTCCTGCCCTGGCGCCATTCGCGGGCCAGGAGCCGGGAGAGCGGGCCGAGCGCGCGATGCCGGGTGATGGGATCGACCCAGCCCGCGACCAGTCCATCCGGGCCGAGAAGTTTCCGGAAAGCGTAAGGCGTGCCATGGAGCGCGGCAAGCACCGTTACGAAGAAAAGCGCATCCTCGGCTGCAGAGATTCCGACGTGCGAGACCTTGCCCTTCTGCTCTTTCTCGCTCGAGGCGCCGACCAGTTCGACGAAGCTTTCGAGGTCGCGGCGGTGAGCTGGCGCACTTAAGTAATCGCTGATCAGCTTCTGGGTCATGTCATTGAACTGAAGCGAACCGAGGCGCGAGATGCTCTCGGCCAGGCCCTGGGCCATGCGCGCGCGATCGACTACGGGGG
>JAYVOO010000122.1:0-2371 GCA_043757905.1 Oligoflexia bacterium | reverse complement strand
CGATCTTGGCCCAGCCGAACTCGCCTACTTCCCCTCGACGCACAGTTTTGATTCCGCCGAGCGCGCGCGCCAGCACCTGGTGCCCGTAGCAGACGCCGAGATACGGCTTTCCGAGATCGATCGAGCGTCTGACGAATTCCAGCAGATGGTCAATCCACGGAGCTTCATCGTTGGCCGCGGTCTTGGAGCCCGAGAGCACGATGCGGTCAAAATCATTCGGGCTGGCCGGTAGGTCGTCCTGAGGAGCGCGCCGCGTGATCACAGTCGAGCCGGGAATCGTTCGCGCGTACCGCCGGAGATTCTCAGCGCCCCACCACGGCCGGTCTATATTATTGTCGATGATGAGGATTCGCATTTTTCTCGACCTTGAGTTCCGCTTCCAACAAATAAGCATACTTCATGAACATGCTGTAGGCCGCGTTCACTGAGATGATAAAGCCCGGTAATCCATCTAAAAAACCACGTTTGAGGAAGTAAGTCTCCAGAAATTTCCCGGGCGGCTTGAGGAGCAGGCGGCAGACGCTCCCTTTCTGTCCTTGCCGCTGAAGAACCTGTGCGCCGAGGCGCGAGTATCGGGCGTTCGTTTCGATCTGATCGTGGATACTGTGGAATCCGAAATGCTGGATCGGCCCACCGAGCGGGGCAACCTCCCCTTTGACCTCGAGCTGCTCATGGACCTCCGGCTCGCTCCACGCCGCGAATCGGCGGTCTGCGAGACGCAGGATGCGATCGGGGTACCAGCCGCCATGGCGTACCCAGCGGCCGAGGTAATGATTCTTACGGGGGAACTGGAAACCCTTCACTGAAGGCGCGGCGCTTTCGAGCACTTGATCGATCTCGTGGGCGAGCTCGGGCGAGAGGATTTCGTCCGCGTCGATATTAAGGACCCAATCGTGGAGCGCCCGAGCCTGCGCGAAGTTCTTCTGCTGCCCGAAACCGAGCCAAGGATTCGTAAGCACGCGAGCGCCTGCCGCTTTTGCGAGGTCGACCGTCTCGTCTGAACTCCCAGAGTCGACGACCAGGATTTCCTGGGCCCAGCCGCGCACGCTTTCGATCGTCCGAACGATCTGATGCGCTTCGTTCAAGCTGATGATGGTGACTGAAATGGGTGGCCTGGCCATATCTAGAAAGCAGTAGCACAAGGTTTGAATTTCTGGGAAGCTCGTAACCCTATGCAAATCGCTATCATAGGGACTGGTTACGTGGGACTTGTCGCGGGCGCCTGTTTCGCCGACACCGGTAACACCGTGTGGTGCGTGGACACCGATTCCAAGAAAATCGAGGGTCTGAAGAAGGGCGTGATCCCGATTTACGAGCCAGGCCTGGACACTCTCGTTAAGCACGGAGTCGAACGCGGCCGTCTGCATTTCACCACTTCAACGGCCGAGGCGGTTGCCGCCAGCGAGATCGTATTCATGGCAGTCGGCACACCGTCCCTGCCAAACGGGGACGTGGATTTAAAGTACCTGAAAGCCGCATCCGAACAGGTGGGCCGCGCCCTCAACGGCTATAAGCTCATCGTGAACAAGTCGACCGTGCCGATCGGCTCTTCGAAGTCCGTCCGGAACTGGATCGCCGCCCAAACGAAAGAAGAGTTCGACGTCGTCAGCAATCCGGAATTCTTGAAGGAAGGGAGCGCCATCGACGATTTCCTTCGCCCGGACCGGGTCGTGATCGGCACCGAGAAGGAAGAAGTCTACGCAAAGATGTCTGAGCTCTATGCGCCTTTCGTCCGCCAGGGCAATCCGATCATCTGGATGGAGCCCGTGTCGGCTGAGATCACTAAGTACGCGGCGAACTCGTTCCTGGCCACTAAGATCAGTTTCATGAACGAGCTCTCGATTCTTTGCGAGAAAGTCGGCGGCGATATTGAGGAAGTCCGTCGCGGCATCACAAGCGACTCGCGCATCGGAAAGCATTTCCTTTACGCGGGCGCAGGTTACGGTGGCTCTTGCTTTCCGAAAGACGTGAAAGGCCTGCTTTCGACGGCCAGGCAGTTCGATGTGCCGCTCGAGATCATCGCCGCGGCCGAGCACGCGAACGCGCGCCAGAAGAGCCATCTCGCCGACAAGCTCATCCGTCATTTCGACGGCAAGCTCGCGGGGCTGACTATCGCCGTCTGGGGGCTGGCCTTCAAGCCCAATACGGACGATATGCGCGACGCTCCTTCGATCGTGATCATCGAAAAGCTTCTCAAAGCGGGCGCGAAGATCCGCGCGTTCGATCCCGTCGCGCACGAGACCGCTCACCAGGTGCTGGGTGACCAAATCGTCTACGCTAAAGATGCGAATGACGCCGCCGACGGCGCGGACGCGCTCGTGCTCGTGACCGAGTGGAACGAATTTCGCCAGCCCGACTTCGCGAAACTGAA
>JAYVOO010000121.1:0-2380 GCA_043757905.1 Oligoflexia bacterium | reverse complement strand
GCAAGCAAGACGAGATCCACGTCAAAGTCAGCGCGATCGAAGAGGACCTGATCTTCGACGACCAGTACAAGCCGGACGAAGCAGAGGGCGTGACTCTGAATCGGCGCGAGCCCGAGCGCACGGGGCAGATCACGCTCCGACGTAGGACCTGGTTCATCAAGGATCACCGAGAGAACCACGTCCTGATCCAGCTAAAGGACGGAAGCGGTAGCGTGAGCGCACCCGTCGCGCAGTAAGGCCGACTGGCCAGCGCGAGTCGCTCTAGTATGCGGCGCAATTTGCCGCTTTCGTGTAACATTGATTCGCTGCATATCGCGACGCGATAATTTCCGAGCAATCCTTTTCATTCCCATGACTTTTGATTAAGCTCCGGCCCATGAGCCCAGTCGAAGTGCAGGTCAACGAGGCCCTCACCCGGAAAGTCGCTGATCTCGCGCGCCTCGATCTGAGCGCCGACGAGCTGACTACATTCACGCGCCATTTGGGCGACATTCTGAAATATGCGGATCAGCTTCAGGCTCTGGACGTGACCGGTGTCGAGCCGCTTTACCATCCGTTTGAAGCGGGAGCGACGCTCCGGCCGGACGATGCCAAGCCGTTCCCCGCGGGCAAGATTCTGGAGCATGCGCCCGAAGTTTGGGACGATTCCTACAAAGTGCCACCAATTCTTTGAGGATGATGTGACGCTCCCCCTGACTATCCGAGAAACGCACGCAGCCTTCGCAGCCCGGAAGCTCTCGTCCGTGGAGCTGACGACCGCCTATCTCGCGGCGGCGCGCGCGGACGAGCGAAACGCGTTTCTGCTCGTGATGGAGGAGCGTGCGCTCGCCCAAGCGCGCGAAGCCGACGCATTGCTCGCACAGAGTGGAGGAGTTGTACCGACCGACAAGCCGCTTCTCGGAATTCCTCTTGGGATCAAGGATATCCTGACGATCGAAGGCGTGCGCACGACGTGCGGGTCCAAGGTCCTCGAGAATTACATCCCTCCTTATACTGCGACCGCAGTGAGCCGGCTCGAGCGGGCGGGCGCGGTATCTGTTGGGAAGCTCAATATGGACGAGTTTGCCATGGGCGGCTCGAACGAGAACTCGGCCTTCGGCGCCGTGAAGCATCCGACTCACCCGGATCGCGTGCCGGGGGGGTCGAGCGGCGGTTCGGCGACCGCTGTTCGCGCGGGACTTTGCCTGGCTGCATTGGGAACAGATACCGGTGGCTCGATCCGCTTGCCCGCGAGTTTTTCCGGGATCGTGGGATTGAAACCGACTTATGGCCGCGTGAGCCGCTACGGACTCGTCGCCTTCGGCTCGTCGCTGGATCAGATCGGGCCGATGACGAGCTCGGTGGACTGCGCCGCGCGGATCCTCTCGGCGATGAGTGGACAGGATGCGATGGATTCGACCTCTGCGCCCCGGCCGCCCGAGAATTTCGAGCAAACGCTTGGGAAGCAGTCTCTTCAGGGCCTGCGGATTGGAGTGCCGAAGGAATATTTCGTCGAAGGCGTGGCGCCCGAGGTCGAGAAAGCCGTGCGCGCCGCGCTCGCCTGGTACGAATCGAAGGGCGCGATGCTCGTTCCCATCTCTCTGCCCCATTCTCAGTATTCAGTTGCCGTTTATTATCTGCTCGCCGTCAGCGAGGCCTCGACCAATCTCTCGCGCTTCGACGGCGTGCGATTCGGCGTCCGTCCGCCCGCCGCGCGCGAAGCCGGCGACTTGGTCCGCTTTTACCAGTCTGTCCGCGCGCTCTTCGGGCCTGAGGTCAAACGACGGATTATTCTGGGCACGTTCGCGCTTTCCGCGGGCTACCAGGACGCCTACTTCAAGCGCGCCTGCCAGGTGCGGCGGTTGATCCGCCAGGACTTCACGGAGGCGTTCAAGCAGGTTGACCTGATCGCGGGCCCGGTCTCTCCGACGACCGCGTTCAAACTCGGCGAGAAAAGCGCGAATCCGCTGCAGATGTACCTGAACGACATCTTCACGATCCCGGTCAACCTCGCGGGACTTCCGGCCTTGAGTCTGCCCTGCGGAGAAGATCAGCTCGGTCTTCCGATCGGCTTGCATCTGATCGCGCCCGCGTTCGAGGAAGCGCGCCTGCTGGGCGCAGCCCACGCGTTTGAGACGGGTAGGGCAAAGCCATGAGTGGCCATCCCGCATTCGAAGCTGTCATCGGGCTTGAGGTGCATTGCCAGCTCGCGACCGATTCGAAGATCTTCTGTTCATGTCGCGCGCGCCTGCCCTCCGGCCAGTCGGTCGCCGATATCGAAGCGAATTCCAATTCCTGCCCGGTCTGCGCGGGCCATCCCGGCACGCTTCCGGTCTTGAATCGCCGCGTGGTTGAGTATGCCATCAAGGCGGGGCTTGCCACGAACTGCTCAATCAACTCG
>JAYVOO010000120.1:0-8740 GCA_043757905.1 Oligoflexia bacterium | reverse complement strand
GCAGATTACGCGATCAAGCTTCACCGCCCGACGCCGAGCGGCGAGACGCTCCACCTGTCAGCTCACGTCACCGAGTTGAAGGAGGACCGGGCGACCATCGAAGGCACGATCACTGTGGGCGGCAAAGTGACGGCTTCCTGTCGCGGCACTTTCGTTGCGGTCAAGCCGGGGCATCCGGCTTACCACCGCTGGTAAATGGCGGGGGCACGAGCTCGTGCAGCTTCAGCTTCTTCTGCATCGCCGCCGTCAATGCGGCGCCGAGCAGAATGATCACCCAGACGATGTAGATCCAGACCAGCAGAATGGGAATTGCGCCCAGACTTCCGTAGACTTCGCCGTAGCTCACAAAATGCTTCGTGTAGAGCGTATAGCCTCGGCGGGCGATCTCCAGCAGGACTGAGGTCGTGACGGCCGAGATGAGCGCATAGGGCGTATGCACGTCGGTGTTGGGCACCACTTTATAGACGAAAAAGAAGAGTCCGATCGAAATCGCGAAGAGCCCGATCCAGTTCGGCAGCATGCTGTATAGGGGGGTGTCGTGCGAAGTGGCGACGCCGAGCGCGACCGCGAGCGCGAGCGGTCCGAGCGTGACGAAGAACCAGTAGCTCGTGATCCGCTGAAAGACTGTCCGCTCCTCGGTCACGTGCCAGGCGCGGTTGATCGAGTTCTCGAAAGACATGAGCATGGTCATCGTGGTCAGCACCAGGCCGATGAAGCCGCCGATGCCGACGACGGTCGTTTGGATGTTTCCCAGGAAACCTTTCATGGCTTCGATCGCCTGCGCGCCGGCATTTTCCGCGAGATGGTCCAGGATGAAGGGTTGGAACGTTTCGTAGAGCTTTTCCAATCCGCCGAACGCCTTGAAGATGGCAAAGCTCACGGCGAGTGCCGGGATCACCGAGAGGATCGTCGTGTAAGCGAGGCTGCCCGCGACCATCAGGATCTGGGCTTCCTGAAACTGTTGGGCAGTGTCTAGCAGGGTTTCTTTGAGCTGCCTGGACAGCCGGTGAATGAATGTCATGGATCAGGGCCCCGAGACCAGGAGAGGCCGGTACTGTTTCAGGCTCTTGCGGAACCTGAGCTGGTTGGCTTCCCAAGGCTTCGCCCAGGGATTAGATGGCTTTTTCATTGAGACGACCGAGTGACAGAGCGAGAGCAGTCCCTCGACGTCATCGAGATGCACGAATTCGGGTGCGGGACCGTTCCGTTCTTTGCTTGCGTCCGGGCCGCCCTCGAAATTCTGATTGTGGTAGTTACCGAGCGGAACGGAGATTCCGATGGTGAGCATGCCGTAAGTGAGCGCGACCGTGGCCTCGCAGGTGCCGCCGTCCATCACGCGGCGCTGGTGTTTGCCGGGCAGCGCCCGCTCGGCGAGATCCGAGAAGACGCGAAGCGCTCCCGGGTCGAAGACGTTGAGGCGATCACCCAAGCGAACGATCGGACCCTTGCCGATCTCGGCGCCAGGAAGCTGGCGCGAAGTCTCGAGGCTCACGCAGATCACCTGCCTCTTGGCTTGCTTCAGCCATCCGAGCTCGAAATGCCCGATCGCGCCGATGAAGCCGACCTCCTCGGCGCGCGTGAGCAGCCCCAGAAACGGAGTGACGGCCGTCGAGCCTTTCCGCTTTCGCGCGAGCAGGTCCAGCGCGAGCGAGACGATCGCGAAGGATCCGACGAGATCGTCGGCAGCTTTCGTATAAAGTTTGCGGTTCTCCTCCCAGACGGGCGCGCGAAACCCGAAGCCCCCGTAGATCAGGGCCGCGCCCTTGGGGCCGGCGAACTTGAGGGACAACGCCTCAGGCACTTCGACCAAGCCGCACTTGACGGCGCGACCGCCCTCGATCATTTCGACAGATTTAAAGTGGCCTTCGCCTTCCCAGCCCGCGCGGCTCGCGAGCCAGACTTTGGCGCCCACGATGTCCGCCGTCGGAGAGCCACCATGCCAGGTGACTTCGAGCGAGCTCGGGGATTTCCAGCCTGCACCGTGGAAGCCGGGATGGTCCATGTGAGCGATGAAGAAATGGAGGGGCTCGCCGCTCTTCTTCTTCAGGATCTTCAGGTATTCGGCCTTCGATGCCGCTCCTACCACGATGTTCCCGATCGGATCGATGAAGTGGGGGACTTTGCCCTTCTCCAGCTCGCGGGTGATTCTTTCGATGACATGCGCCTCGCGGAAAGGGGCGCTCGGCTGGGAGAGAATGTCGAGAAGAAGATCCGTGCGCAGAGGGGATTGCTTGAAGGCTTGCATAGTTGGACTTTAGTTCAAGAGTCGGCGGATGTATATCCCAAGCCATGAAACGGCACGTTGTCATTGTCGGAGCCGGATTCGCTGGACTCAACGCTGCACGCACTCTCCAGGGGTAGCTCGGCCGCAAAGCTTCTGAAGCAGCTCAGATCTCGGACAAAGGCAATCTCGCGACGATCGGCCGCAAGCACGCGGTCGCGGATCTGGTCCGCATCTGCCTGAGCGGTCTGTTCGCCTGGATGGCCTGGCTCGTGATTCACATTTATTATTTAATCGGCTTCCGTTCCAAGATCGTCGTGATGATTGACTGGGCTGGGTCCTGTTTGACTTTTGAGCGCGGCGCGCGCCTCATCACGACGGAGGAAAACCCCTTCAAGCCGCCTGTTGTGGGACGGGACTTGCAATCTACGTAAGCAGGGATAGTCCGTCGTGCCGATTGAACGGCGGATCATCCGGGGGGTCGGGGGCCCCGGCTTATGATGCGAGTAAAGAAAAACGGTTCGCTTCCCATCGCTCTTGCTCTGATCAGCACGATCTTGCTGGTCGGCACGACCGGAGTGCACGAGAGCGGAAGGCTGGATACCGGCGGACGCGGGGAATTCTACTCGACTCCCAACCTGCGGAAGCAGGAAGCCGGCAAGGCTGCGTTGCCGGCCGCGGCTCCGGCCGTTAAATCCCGACGAGAATCGCGGGCGATCGGTCGTTCAAGAAGGGCGCTTTCAGGTCGAAAGGCCTGGGAGTAATCGCTTCAGGCTTTCTTCCAGTCTCCGCTCGACTTGAGGTCGTCAAAGACTTCGGTGAGAATCGCGACTGATTCGCGTATCGTTGCCTCGTCGATATTCATCGCGGGCTGAATCCGGAAACGCGCGTCGTAGGACATCGTCAGGAGGCCCCGCTTCACGCATTCGTTGAAGATGCGGTGGGTGATGGCCTTCGCCAGCGGCTCTTTCGTCTCTCGGTCTCGAACGAGCTCGATGCCGATGAATAGGCCTAGCCCGCGCACCTCGCCGACGAAAGGATACTTCTCGAGCATGGGTTCGAGGAGCTCGAGGAAATAAGCGCCTTGCCGGCGGGAGTTCTCGACGAGCTTCTCCTCGTCGATGATCTTGAGCGAAGCTGCGGCGGCCGCGGCTGCGAGCGGGTTTCCGCCATAGGAAGAGGAGGAGCCCGAAGGATTCGACCAAGGCTTGGCTTGGACGATCTCTTCGCGCGAAAGCACGGCCGAAATTGGAAAGCCCCCGCCGAACTGCTTGCCGAGCGTGATGATGTCGGCTTTGACGCCCGAATGTGAATGTCCCCAGTACTGGCCCGTGCGGCCAAAGCCTGTGATCATTTCGTCGACGATGAGAAGAGCGCCGATCTCATCCGCGATCGAGCGCATAGCGGGCAAGAAATCCTTAGGTGGAATGATATTGCCGTTCGTGCCCTGCATCGGCTCGATGATCAGCGCAGCCACTTCGCCGGTCGTGTTCTGCTTGATCTGCCTGCGCGCGAGCTCGGCGCAAGCCATTCCGCAGGACTCGGGCTTGAGCGCGAGCGGGCAGCGGTAGCAGTAGGCGTAGGGTACGATCGTCGCGCCCGGAACCATCGGTCCGAGCTTGTCCTTGAAGTCGGATCCCATAAGCGTGAGCGCGCCCATGGTTTTACCGTGAAATCCGCCGTGGAAGCTCACGAACTCGAATTTCCCGGTCGCGCACTTGGCGAGCCGGAGCGCGCTCTCGACAGCTTCGGCGCCGCTCGAGTAAAGCTGCGCTTTGTGCAGGCCCGGGTCCGGGCGATGCTCGGCCAGCTTTTCCAGAAGTTCTACTCTCGGCTCGGAGGTGAAGCTTCCAACGGAAGCTAGGCCCACCTGCTCTTGCACCGCTTTGACGTATTTAGGATGGCTGTGGCCAAGGCCGTTGACGCCGATCCCGCCGATGATATCGATGAAAGTATTGCCGTCGACGTCGGTGACGTGGCTGCCCTGGGCGCGCTCGACGACGATTCCGGCCATCATCGCGAACCGCTGGAGGCCGGGCGCGAGATGCTCGTCCTCGCGCTTGCGCAAGGCTTGGCTCTTAGGTCCGGGGATCTCGGTCTTTAAAGTCGGGCGCCGCTCGGTCGGAGTCTGCATAGGTCGTTCAGGTTTACCTGAAAACGTACTGGCGTTGCAGCGGAAAATTAAAGGCGAAACCGACTACCAGCGAAACCGCGACGACCGAAATCGCATAATGTATCTTGCCGAAATCAGTGCACAAATAGACTAAGCCGGTGTTCAGGCATAGGCTTCCCACTGAAACCAATCCGTACCGAAACGCCTGGCCGGACACTTCGGCGTCGGCCGCCTTGAAGCTCCAATGGCGGTTCATCAGGAAATTCGTGACCGCGCCGGCCGCCGCGCCCAGCGCGGTTGCGGCGACGTACCAGACGTGGAGGAGTTCGACGAGTCCAAAGAGCAGGCCGAAATCCACGGCTGTCCCAGCGGCCGAAGCAACCTGGGAGCGGCTGAAAGACTGCAGGAAAGTCGGGCGGGGGGCAGCTGAAGAGGGTTTGACCGTTGCCTGTTTCACTAGACATCTGGTTTACCACAGATTTTGGCAGAGCCGAACGATCGAATCGTGCTAAGGAAATGGGACCGTAAACATGGCTCCAAGAGAAAAAACCCAGCTTGCCTCAATCCGAATCGCGGCCCAAAAATGGTCCGCTTGGTTGCGCGCACTCTCGGCTCTAAGAAAGTACGGACCGACCGTCGGCATCCTACTCTACTGGGTGGGGCTCCACGCGCTCGGCGGTCTGAAGAACGAGCACGCCCTCATCGGCTCTTTGATCATCGTTCTGAGTTTGGGCGGTCGCCAGGCCGGGGTTATCCTCGCGTTTCTCATGCCGCTCTTCCTAACCGGAATGGTCTACGACAGCATGAGGTATTACGCCGATTTCCTTCGCGGCCCGATCCACGTGACCGAGCCCTACAACTTCGACAAGACTTACTTCGGCATCCCGACCGAGCAGGGTGTGCTGACGCCGAACGAGTGGTGGCAGCTCCATCAATACGCTTGGTTGGATTTCATCACGGGCTTCGCCTACCTGATTTTCTTTTTGCTATTCGTCGCGATCGCAGCGTACTTCCGCTTCTATCTTTCGAGGGTTGGCACCCCGAAGATGTCGGCGCCTGAGCTCAGGCGCAAATCTGTGCGGACGATGTGGGCTTTCTTTTGGGTCAATATGCTCGGCTACTCGACCTACTACTGGTACGCGGCCTCGCCACCGTGGTACGTCGCGAAGTACGGCTTGGGCCCCGCGCGGCTGGACGTGCCTGCGAGTACCGCGGGCTGCGCACGCTTCGATGCGATGATGGGCACCCAATTCTTCAGCGAATTTTACGGCAAGGCGGCCGACGTGCATGGCGCGATCCCTTCGTTGCACATCGCGTATCCGCTCGTCGCACTCGTCTTCGCGCTTCAGTTCGGGGCGTTGCGGCTCGTCTGTCTCGTCTTTTTCGTGGTGATGTGCTTTTCGGCGGTCTATCTCAACCACCATTATATCTTGGATATCATCTGGGGATCGGCCTACGCAGTCGGCGTCAGCTGGCTCGTCAACCTCTGGTTTGAGGCGCGCGACCGGCGAGAGTCTCAGCTTTTGGCAGCGCCAAAATCACGCCGATGAAAATCAGCACGCTCGAGAGGATTGTGCGCCCGCTGACCATCTCGCCGAACCAGAACCATGCGAGCAGGCTTGCGACTACCGGCTGTAGATAGATGAATAGCGCGACTGAGCTTGAGCGCGCGTACGCGAGCGCCCAAATGTTCAGGAAGTAGGTCAGCAGAGTGCCGCCCACGACGGCGAAGATCATGCACGCGATCAGCCGCGGGTCCAGCGGCGGCATTTGAAAGGTCGTGAAATCGGGAATCGCGATGAGCGTGAGTCCCACAGTACCGTAGCAGAATAGCCAGGCCGTGGTCCAGACGCGGTCGTTTCGTTCCAAAAACCCTTTGCTGACGGAAAGAAAGAGCGAGTAGCTCAGGCAGTTGAGGATCGTGAGCAAGTCGCCATGGAGCGTGCGGTCCCCCAGCGTGAGATTCTCGATCTTGCGGATGGAAAGTACGCCGATGAAAGCGCAAACGAAGCCCAGCATGCGCTTTGGTCCGAGGCGCTCCTGTCCGCGAATCGTCACGATCAAGAGCGTAAAGAGCGGGATCAGCGTGTTCAGGATCGCGCTGTTCGTGGAGGTGGTGAGATGGAGGCCGGTCAGGAACGACGCCTGGTTGATGATCATCCCGAGCAACGCCATGCCGATCAGCGGTACGAAGAACGCGCGAGTCTTCGGCGGATGCGGGCGGCCCAACGCCGCCGCGATCGAAACCATCAGCACCGCTGAGCAGGCGAGGCGCATGCTTGCCCAGATCAGCGGCGGAAACGCGCCGACGACGATCTTCGAGGTCACGTAGTTGATGCCGAAAAGAATCTGAACGACGACAAGAGCTGCGATGACGAGCAGAGGCGAGGGTCGGTTTGGCATTTCCACTCAGAATTTTACTTAAGAAATGTTACCCTGACCATATAAAATGCACCGACCATTCATTACTGTGTTTATGAACTATTTGAAGCGCCGGCCTCGGGGGTTAGCCTTGGCCATCTTGTCAATCGCGTTCGGCGCGGTGGCGGTAGGACCCGGGGCACATGCTTCCGTGCTTCTGCCGGAAACGCGGCTCGCGCAGTCGGCGCTCTCCGAGACACTGCCCACGGCTTTCGCTCCGTATTCGATCTTGCTCGATTGGTTCTCGCTCGAGCGAGTTGGCGGGGGCCCGGCAGATCTGGCGGGAATCCAACTGGACTGGGTGCCGGGAAGTCTGGAGTGGGTGAGGGTGAACGACGTGCTCGTTGTACCTCGCGCGCGACTTCGCGTCCGCGTTGCTTCGGGCGCGCGGCTCGAAGTCGAGCATGCTGGCTTCACGCAAAGCGGAAGTTCCGAACTGCTTCTGCCCGTTGCGCTGCTTTCGGGCGAGCGGGCGGAGAATTCGCTCCGCCTCCGAATCAAGGAGGCGTCTGGAAAAACCCGCGAGGGCGTCTTTGCCATTCGTTTCCGGGCGCCGCCCGCCGCCGCTTCCGGGCTGATCGGCACGGACGCTAGCTGTTCGCGGTTTGAGCTCGCCATCGTGCCCGAGAATCCGGCGCGCTATACGGGCTGGATCTACGCCGGCTGCAGGCTAGTTGAGGTCAAGGACTTGGACGGTTCGGCGGCTAGCCTCGAGATTCATCTTCTCTGGGATGGCGTGCCGGGTGCGACTGCGCTTCGACTGATCAAAGCTGGGCCTGAATCAGGCGAGACCGTTGTAGCGGCGGGTTCCGAACGGGTACGCGTCTCCTATCGCCTCCCCACTCGGCTGCATCACGCGTACTTGGGAGCGGGCATTGGCCCCTATCACGTGCACTTCGACGGAGGGGACGACTCCACCGAGGGCTTGACGGCCATGCTCACGCTCTATTCGGCCTACGCATTCACCGAAACCATGCGGGTCGTAGCCTTCGACGCGCTCACGTTTAATCAATATCTTCCGACCGATCTCGGGTTCTACTTCAGCAGCGAGCAGGTGCGCACGATCGATCGGCGTCTCTCGATCAATCTCATGCTGGGCGTCCACTTCACTGGCTTCCGTTCGCGCGGGCAATATTTCCTGCTACCCGGTGCGCCGCAGGGTCTCGAGGTCATCGGCTACGACATCCTCAAGCGGAACCATAACCTGGTCGTCGGCGCTTTCGTCTATCCGGAGATCGGCGGCAAGGAATATTATAACTTCTGGCTGCGTTGGGGCCCGCCCGGACTCTTCGGCGAGTTCAACTTCATTTCTTGGAAAGAAAAAGTGAACGAGGTGCCTTTCCAGTCCCGAAGCATCGGTGTTTCGGTCGGCTTCCCGCTTGCGCGCTTTCTCTGAGGACCGGAGGAGCGAATCAACCGAATGTTCAAGTCCCAGGATTCTGCAAGTTCTTGGCTTCGATCCAGCGCGAGAAGTACTTGGTGCTCGAGTGCTGGTGATGGACGAGCATCGCGCCGATGATGTTGCGCGCGCGAGAAGCATTGAGGTTGCCCACGAGAGCATCGAGGCGCGCCAAAAGCCCCTCGCGGTGGGTTTCGAGCGCGAGATGGGTCGAGAGCGTTTTTCGGCCGATCGCCAGCGCCTCGTTCCAAGCTGACTGGTTCTCGTGGAGGTGAACAGCCGATCGGGCGAATTCCCCCGCTTCGAGCGCGACCAGCCCGCCGAAGGATCCGGGCTCGAGCTCCATTGCTTCCGCGCCGACGGGTGTAGTCACGACGGGCGCGCCCGCCCGCCAGGAATCGGAGATCTTGCCCTTCTGTCCCGCACCGAAGCGCAGGGGCGCGAGGCTAACTCGGTGCGCTGCAATCGCCTCGAAGCAGGAGGGGGCTGGGCCCATCACATGGAATCCGCGCGCCGGTTCGGAAGCCTCAACCATCTCCCGCATGGGATAGGCGCCGTAGATCCGAACCTGGGCGCCGGGCAGGTT
>JAYVOO010000119.1:0-8766 GCA_043757905.1 Oligoflexia bacterium | reverse complement strand
TAGTCGCTCTTACAGCCGGTCGGTACGTCGCCATCCTTGTCGATGTCGATGCCGATATTGGCGGTCGCCGCAGCCGAGAGGATGCCGACCTTGCCCATTTCGTCGTACATATCGTTCCAGGCGGCGAACTCCGCCGAGTTGCAGTCGCCGTAATCGACGCCGAAACTGGAGTTCGTGGCGACCACGTTCGCGCCCTTCGTCCCACCGCTCGATAGCCAGAGCTTTTTCTGCGCGAGAACGTAGCCGTAGCCTTCGACGACGATTGAGGTCGTGCCGGAAGCGGCAGAAACACTCATGATCTTGACGTCCCAGTTGACGCCGGCGACGCCGATCTTGTTGTCGCCCTTGGCGCCCAAGATGCCCGCCACATGGGTGGCATGCTCGTCGGTAGGAATCGTCCCGTTATGGTCGAACGCGTTCCAGCCGTTGACGTCGTCGATGTAGCCATTGCCGTCATCATCGATCCCGTTGCCAGCGATCTCGCCCGTGTTCTTCCAGATGTTCGGCATCAGGTCCTTATGCGTCAGGTCCACGCCGCCATCGACGACCGCGACGACGAGATCCCGGCCGCCCTTGTCCTTGCCGCCTTTACCGAGGTCCCAGGCGCGCGTGGCCGAGACATCGACCTGAGACGCGCTGAACATATTCCACTGACTCGCGAAGCCCGGATCGTTCGGTTTGATATCGCGCAACGTCACCTTATGGTCGGGCTGAATGTACTTGATCATTGGCGAAGCGGAGAAGGTCTTGATCAGCTGATGGACGTCGGTGCCTTCCGGAAGCTTGGCGACGTAGATCCCCAGATCAGGAACGATGAGACGGGCTCCTTTGAGCTGTCCGCTCTGCATGAACATTTTGGCCTTAACGCTACCTGCATCGCGGAGCCGGAAAATCACCTGATTTTCCACGACCGCGGGCTTGTAGGCAAAAGCAGCATTCGACAGCGCAAGCGCCGTCAAAACCATCATCGACGAAATAACACTCTTCATTTGAGTTCCCCCCGGAACATCGGAAAAATTGAACCCTGATTGGGTCCAACCGATTCGCACACAGAGTTTTTAGCGCTGGATCCATCCAGAGCCTTACCTGGCGTTGTAACAGCTGAAAGGAAGGCTGCAAAGTTCCAGACGAACTTTTTTGTTAACAAAACGAGTGCGTGACCTGACACGCCTCGTGGCATTTCTTACAAAGTCTTAGATCAGGGAGAACTTGGCAACCCCGGAAGTCGTGACTTCGTCGCGCTGATTGCGCGCCTGGATCTCGAGAACAAGTTCGTTTACGGAAACTTCTTTCACCGATCCGCCGACAGAGATCACGTCGCCGAGCAGGGTCATCGCCTTGAAACGCGCTTGAAATCCCGCAAGTTTTGCGTGCGCGAGACCGGCCTCGTCCGCGGCGAACCTGACCGCACGCTCGGCGAGAAACGCGGCCGAGAGCATTCCGTGCGCGATAACGCCCGGCAATCCCATCGCCTTCGCGACGGTCTCGTCCAGGTGGATCCGGTTGTGATCGCCCGAAGCCTGGGCATAAGCGTTCAGCTGAGCCTGCGTCACGGGGGCCCGGGCCTGAAACGAGATCGGATGACCGGGCGCAAGCTTGAGATTTTCGGCCATACTCATCTCACCACGATCGTGCTCTTCGTGCTGCCTGCGGGAAGCGTTTGGCCCGCGCGCTCGATCTCGACGTTCGTCTCGAAGCCCAGGAAGAGCATCTTGCCCTTGGCTTTCTCGACTGCCGAGGCGAGTCGGGTCTGGTAGTGCAGCCGGTCCCCGCCCTGGATCGGGTTCACGTATGCATATTCCTGATCCACGTGCAGAAGCCGAGCGAGCGGGATGCCCAGTTGATCGAAGAACTCGAACTCGCCTTTGCGGCAGGTGGTCAGATAGGTCGCGGGCGCCGCGCCGCCGGGCGAGACCGCACCCACCGCGCGCGCGAAGTCGCCGATTCGCTCGGCCGAAACCTCATCGGAGTACGTGCCGGACCTCTCGCCCACGCGCTGCGAGACATTTTGCGGAAGGGGCGCGAGCGGCGGCTGATTTGAAGAATCAGCTTCCAAGATTCACCTTTTTCAACATCAGGTAGTTGAGCGGATTGAGCTCAAGCCCTTTGACCCGGGACCGCACCAGCGCCAAATTAGGTTCGTAATAAAGAGGGAAAATCACGACTTCTTCTTCCAGCAGCAGCTTCTGGGACTCAAGATAAATCTTCTCGCGCGCCTTGCCGTCCCTGAGCTGCCGCCCGCGCACAACTAGCTCGTCGTAAGCCGCGCTCTTCCACTGCGTCCGGTTATTGCCGGAAGCTCCGAGAAAAAGGGACAGAAAATTATCCGGATCCGGGTAGTCCGCGCTCCAGCTGCCTTCGTACATCGGATACGCATGCAGATCGATCTGCGCGCGGTAGGTCTTGTGATCGAAAGGTTGCAGCGTTGTTTTGATGCCTAGGTTCTTTTTCAGCTCGTTCTGAATGAACTGCCCGAGCATGAGTGGCTTGTCCCAGTTCGGCATGAGGATCTCGACGTTCAGGGTCTTGCTGAGATCCACCCCACTCGAGTCGAGCTCGGCCCGCGCCTTCACGGGGTCGAAGCCCAGCCCGATGTTCTTGGAGTAACCCATCATCCCAGGCGGAACGAAGGAGCTTGCGGGCTGCTGGCCGCCGTGCAGGATCTCTGGAAGCTTCGAGCGGTCAATCGCCATAGCGATGGCGCGCCTCACTTTGCGACTGTTCATCGGAAACTTGTCGACGACAAAACCCAGATAGCCAGTCTTGAGATACGGGAATCGCTTGAGCTCGGGCTTGCCTTCGAGGCGCTTCAAGTCGAGCGTCGCGATGTCGGTCAGAAAGTCGAGCTTGCCGGCCTCATACAGGCTGAGTGCAGTGGAGTCGTCGCGGACGATCAGCCCGACGACCTGCTTGATATTGCCTTTAGTCCCGTAATAGCTTGGATTGGCTGCGAGCACGATCTTCGAGTCCACATCGTGGGCCGCGAGCGTGTAGGGTCCGAGCGTGACGATGCGGCCGGGCGTCGCCCAACTAGCCGTCCCGTTCTTCTCGACCACATCCTCGCGCAACGGAAAGGTCACCCAAAAAGTAGGAATATGGATCCAGTATGCGACTGGATGGGCGAGCTTTACTTGAAGAGTCAGGTCGTCCAGCGCCTTGACGCCAACCTGCGCGAAGTCCTTGATCTTGCCGCGGTTGAAATCCTCGGCCCCCTCGATGTCGAAAAGCAGGTAAGCGTAAGACGCGGCGGTCGTGGGCGCGAGCAGGCGCTTCCAGCTGAAAGCGAAATCCCGTGCTTTGAGTCCCACTCCGTCGGACCACTTCACGCCGGGACGGAGCTTGAAAGTGTAGGTGAGGCCGTCCTTGCTCTGGCTCCAGCTCGCGGCGAGCGATGGTTCGACCTTAAGATTCGAGTCGTAGGCGACTAGGCCTTCCATTAGGTTCATCAGGATGTAGGTTTCGACCGGCGTATGCGCCTTATTCCAATCCAGCGTCTCGGGCTCGCCCAGCAGACGGAATGAAAAAGTCTCGGCGCCCGCTGCGCCAGATGCCGCCGCCGCAGGAGGGGCAGACGATCCGGGAGTACAAGAAAAGAAGAGCGCGGCTACCCCCAGCGCGAGACTCTTCAGAGAGTTAGTGCCCATGGCCGATGTTCTGGATCTCGACCGTGATATCGCCATGCACTTTGGCCTGGCAACCGAGGCGAGAATGCAGGGTTTGCGCGGAGACGCGATCGAGCCGTTCCTCTTCGTCGTCCTCCATCGGCGAGATCTTGTCGTCTCCCGCTTTCACTTCGATATGGCAGGTCGTGCAAGCGCAGAAGCCACCGCAGGCATGCTGAAGCGGGACGTCGTTGTTAATGGCGACGTCCAGCACGCTCTCGCCCTCAGCCGCCTCGAACGTCAGGTTCATCGGCATAAAAGTCACTTTTGGCATCTCGTCTATCTCCTCAAATCGCGGGTCAGTAAATCTGCGAGCTTCGTCGTTACTTGGTTCAGCTGGAACTCAGCCGCGCGGATCCGCTCGGCGTCATCGCCTGCGAGGGCGGTCTGCAGCTCTCCGACAGCGCGCTCGATACTGCGCGCTTCCGGTTCCGGAAGCAAGCGGTACGCGTCCGGCAGCCGTTTTAGGCTGGCAATGAGCACCACTTCGGCCGCGTTGCGCGCGTGGACAAGTTGCTTGTAGGCACTGTCGGCGGCGGCGTTCTCAGTGCCGGCGTTCAACATCGCTTCGATCTCGGAGTCCGTGAGTCCGTAGCTCGGTTTGATCTCGACCGACTGCTCGGCACCCGTGCGAAGATTCTTCGCGGACACCTGGAGGATGCCGTCGGCGTCGACCAAGAAAGTCACCTCGATGCGGTTCATCGCGGCCGGCAGCGGCTCGAGCCCGCCCAGCTTAAAGCGCGCTAGGCTGCGGTTCTGGTCCGCGCGCTCGCGCTCGCCCTGGAGCACATGCAGGTCGACAGCGGTCTGGCGGTCCGCGAACGTCGTGTAAACTTCGCGCGCCGTTGAGGGGATGCGCGTGTTGCGAGGGATCAGGGGCGACATCAGCCCGCCGTAAGTCTCGATGCCAAGAGAGAGCGGCACGACGTCGAGCAGAAGCAGATCGCGATTGTTGCCCGCGAGGATGTCCGCCTGGATCGCGGCGCCGGCCGCGACAACCTCATCGGGATGCATGGAAGTATTGGGATCGCGCTTGAAAATGTCGCGCGCCATCCGCTGTACGGCGCCAAGCCGCGTTGGCCCTCCGACGAGCACCACGTCCGAAAGCTCCTCCGCCTGAAGGCCCGCGTCTTTCAAAGCTTGGATGCAAGGGCGCCGTGTGCGCTCGAGAATCGGAGCCGCGAGACTGTCGAACTCTGCACGAGTCCAAGGACGCTCGTAAAACTTGCCTTCGCCGCCGGGTAAGCTCACCCGAAACGCGGTGGTCTCTGAATCAGAGAGTGCGATCTTCACGCGCTCGGCCTCCTCGAGAAGCGATGCTCGGAGCTGCAGGTCCCCGGCTGGGTCGATGCCATGCAAAGTCTTGATCTCGTTGCCCGCGAAACGCGCGATCGCCTGGTCGATATCATCGCCGCCAAGCGAGGTGTCGCCATGAGTTGCCAGCACCTCGAAAATTCCGTCGTGGAGCTTCAGGATCGAGACGTCGAAGGTACCGCCACCCAAATCGTAAACCGCGATCAGGCCCTGCTTTTTCTTGTCGAGGCCGTAGGCGAGCGATGCGGCCGTGGGCTCATTGATGATGCGAAGCACTTCCAGGCCCGCCAGACGCCCAGCCGCGCGCGTCGCCTGGCGCTGACTATCGTTGAAATAAGCGGGCACCGTGATCACGGCGCGCGTTACTTCGCGGCCAAGCGCCTGCTCGGCGCCGGCTTTCAGCTCTTTCAGGATCATGGAGGAGATCTCGATCGCCGTAAACGAGCGGTCCCCCACGACGATCTTCACGACTCCGGATTCGTCAGGCAGGATCTCGTAAGCAAGCAATCCCTGAGACTGTTCAACGTCCTTATAAGAGCGGCCCAGGAGGCGCTTGGCAGACGTGATGGTGAACCGCGCGTCGCGCACTTTGCGGGCGCGGGCCTCGAAGCCAACCTGAGCCTGGCCGCCGGCTCCGCCATCCGCGAACGAGACGACTGAGGGCACGAACCTCCTCCCGTCGCGCGAGAGGAGGATCTCCGGCTTGCCGTCGCGCACGATGGCGACCAGGCTGTTCGTGGTGCCCAGATCTATGCCGACGATCGGTTCGCCTTCAGTTGCTTGGGCCATCTTCACCGCGCCGGGCGGGTCCCGGGTTGAAACGGACTCGCATCCGCTGGACGTCCCGCTCCATCGATTCCACGTAAGAATGGAGCCGAACCTGACTGATCAGCCGGCTCAGGGGTTCCGTCGGGGCGCCGGTGCTCCCCTTCTCCCAGTGCTGGTCAACCTCGGCCTCGATCGAGACCATGACGTGCAATACCTGTTTTTTGACTTGCGCGAGATAGGACTTAAAATCGTCGAGACGCTCGATCGCGTTCGCCGGATCGTCGGTCACGGCGTCCTGCAGCTCGAACCAGCTCTCGGCAAGCTCGACAGGCGCTTCGGGCTTCGGGCCGCCCTTTTCGTCGGACAGGAAGCCTTCTTGCTCGAGTAGGTAACCACGCAGCTCGGCCGGGTCCTTCAGCGTTCGGTAGGCAGTGTTGAGAAAGCTCATGCGCTCGAGCGAGGCGGCCTTCGCCAAGGGCTCGGCGGTCGTGAAGCGGTCGGGATGCAGCTCGCGCGAAAGCTCGTAGAAGCGCTTCTCCAGCGCCGCCGGATCCTGCGAAAAGCGCCGGGGAGCGCCGAGCGCTCCGAAATAATCCTCGGACGCGGCCACGGGCTGGGGCTTGCTGCAACGGGCGCAAGAGTGTCTGGCCCCTTCAAGAGGAGCTTGGCAAAAAACGCAGGTCACGGCGTTAGGCCGAGAAACTGGATCCACAGCCGCAAGTGCGCTTGGCGTTCGGATTCTTGAATACAAACCCGGTGCCCGTCAGTCCGTCCGTGAAGTCGAGCTCGGTGCCCGAGAGAAACAGAAAGGACTTTGGGTCGATGATGACCTTCACGCCGTCTTTCTCAAAGATCTTGTCGTTCTCCGTCAATGGCGCCGCATCGAAGCCGAGCTTGTAGCTCATGCCCGAGCAACCGCCGCCGACGACCTGGACGCGAAGATGAGAGCCTTGGGCGGTCGGGTCGGTGGTGATGATGCGTTTGATCTCAATTACGGCCTTATCGGTCATCGTGATCATCAGCGGATCTCCTTTTTCCTCTTGTAGTCGCCGATAGCGGCCTTGATGGCGTCTTCTGCGAGCACGGAGCAATGGATCTTGATCGGAGGAAGTGAGAGCTCTTCGACGATCTGGGTGTTCTTGATGGCCAAAGCCTCGTCGAGGGTCTTGCCCTTGATCCATTCAGTCGCCAGGCTCGAGCTCGCGATCGCGCTGCCGCAACCGAAGGTCTTGAACTTGGCGTTCGTGATGGTGCCGGTCGCCTCGTCGATCTCGACCTGGAGCTTCATCACGTCGCCGCACTCGGGAGCGCCAACGAGGCCGGTGCCCACGTTCGGGCTGTTCTTGTCGAGGCTTCCCACATTGCGGGGATTCTCGTAATGATCGATGACTTTTTCCGTGTATGCCATTCTATGTTGCTCCTTTGGTAATGCAGGACTTAGTGAGCCGTCCAGCTCACTGACTTCAAATCAACGCCTTCTTTGACCATCTCATAAAGCGGGGAAAGATCCCTGAGCTTCTTGACGGTCGCGACAACCTTCTTGATCGCGTAGTCGATCTCTTCTTCGGTCGTGAACCGGCCGAGGCCGAAACGGATGGAGGTGTGCGCGAGATCCTCGCCCACGCCGATCGCCTTGAGCACGTATGAAGGCTCGAGGCTCGAGGACGTGCAAGCGGATCCGCTCGAGACGGCTAGGTCCTTCATGCCCATCATGAGCGACTCGCCCTCGACGAAAGCGAAACTCACGTTGAGGTTGTTCGGGAGGCGTTCCGTGGGATGCCCGTTGATATAGACTTCGTCGAGCTCGGCGCGAATGCCATCCCAGAGCCGCTCGCGCAGGCCGAGGATGCGGACATTCTCGGACTCCATCTTCTGGGCCGCGAGCTCGCAGGCCTTGCCGAAGCCAACAATGCCGGGGACGTTGAGCGTGCCCGATCGCATGCCGCGCTCGTGGCCGCCGCCATGGATGATTGGGGTGACGCGAACTCGGGGGTTCTTGCGGCGCACGAAGAGGGCACCGACACCCTTAGGTCCATAGATCTTGTGGGCGGTGAGCGAGAGCAGGTCGATGCCCTGCTCGTCGACGTTGATCCTTACCTTGCCCGCTGCCTGCACGGCATCGGTGTGGAAGATGACCTTCTTTTCTTTGCAGATCTTGCCGATCGCGCCGATCGGATTGATCGTGCCGAGCTCGTTGTTCGCGTACATGATCGAAACGAGTATGGTCGAGGGCTTAATCGCCGCGCGGACGCTCTCAGGCGAAACCATCCCGTACTGATCGACTTCCAGGTACGTCACTTCGAAGCCCTTGGACTCGAGAACATGGCAAGTGTCGAGGATGGCCTTATGCTCGACCGTCGAAGTGATGATGTGGTTGCCCTTCTCGCGATACATTTCGGCGAGCCCGGTCAGCGCGAGATTGTTGCTCTCAGTGGCGCCGCTCGTGAAGATGATTTCCTTCTCGGTCGCGCCGATCAGGGCGGCGACCTGCGCGCGCGCCTTCTCGACGGCGGCTTCCGCGGTCCAGCCGAACTCGTGATTGCGGCTCGCGGCGTTTCCGAAGATCTCCGTGAAATACGGAAGCATCGTCTTGAGAACCTCGGGATCGACCTGGGTCGTGGCATGGTTATCGAGATAGACTGGCAGCTTCACTTAAGGCTCCTGTGTCAATGAGACGGTCGAGCTGGCGGCCGTCGCGTAAGGGACGTTCAAATACGCACGGGAATGCGCTGGATCCTCGACCAGTTCGGCCAGGGGAATGCCTCCCAGGAATTTCAATACTCGGGAATTCAGGTCCCCCATCAGATGCTTGATCTCGCAGTGCTCTTCATAATTGCAGGCATCGCCCGAAGTAACTACCGATGGAACTCCCGCGCCTGCGCAGGCAACCACTGATTGAGGGCCTTCCATCAGTTGAAGGAACTCGGCGAGCGAAACTTCCCGAAGAAGGCGGCAGAGCGTGTAGCCTCCACGGGATCCCTGCGACGATTGGATCAGGCCGGTATCCTTAAGCCGCTGAGAT
>JAYVOO010000118.1:0-2394 GCA_043757905.1 Oligoflexia bacterium | reverse complement strand
GACACGCAGACGGGCAAGTACGTCACACCCTTCATCGGCATCGGCCAACAGGTTTACATCACCGAGGCCATGTCGCTCAAGCTCGACTACCGCCTGATGGCCTATCAGGAAAAGATCATCGAGACCGAAGTGCCTTCGCGCATCGGGGAGTTGGTCGAAGAGCGGCTGAACTGGACGAACTCCATCACCCTCGGAATCAGTTTCCTGATTGGAGGCGGCTCATGAGAAATGCGCGCATTTCAGCATTGATTCTTTTCACGGCATTGAGCGCTCCGGGCGCCTACGCCGGTGAGCATAGCGCTACCGGCGCCTGCACCGAGAGCGAAAGCTGGAAGCTGGGCCGCGGCCTGGACGCCCGTCCTCGGAACGAGTTCGAGAAGTCGATCCACGGTGAGACCACTCCCGCCCGTGGCTACGCGCATGCGCAGCTTCTGGAGCGTACGGGTGCCTCCGAAGAAGCGCGCCTGCTCGGAACTTACTGGAAGGGCGCGACCCTACTGAAAGCCAATCTGGTTCATCTCGCGTTCGAATATTTCAGTCAGGCCGCGTCCGCCATGCCGAGCGCAGGAACGCTGGGCGTGCAGACTGCCGCAGTTGAATGCTTGAACCATCTTAAGCTCGAATACTCCGCGCTCCAGGCGCCGCAGTCCGTGACTGTGCGCCTTCCGCAATACTTCGCTCTCGCTCCCAAGAACAGGCAGCCGTTCAATGAGCTTGCTTTCCAAGCCTTACAGGCGGGTTTCATCCAGCACACGAGCCGCGAGGAGATGACGGGGACGCTCAGTCTTTTGAAGGGCACGGGGGCTTACGAGCTTCTGGCCGACGGTATGGCCGCAGCTTCGGCAAGCGATCATAAACGCACTGTGCAGTCGCTCGAGGCGTTTCTAAAAGTCAGCGTGCTCACTCCGGCGCTTAAAAAGCAGCTCAACCCGGCCCGCATGCTTTTGGCGCGCGCCTACTATTCCCTTAAGGATTACGAAAACGCTTCCAACACGTATAAGCGCGTCGACAAATCCTCGAATCTATTTTCTGAGACCCTGAGCGAGTTGGCTTGGGCCCATCTTCAGGACGAGAACTACAGCGAAGCCATCGGCATCGCGACCAACGTCCAGGTCGGGAGCCTTCGCACGACTTTCGTGCCCGAAGCCCCGATGGTGCTGGCGATGTCCCTGAACGAGCTCTGCCAGTACCCCGACTCGCTTCGCGCGATCCGCAAGTTCCAGGCGGAATACCGCCCTTCCTATTCTTGGCTGAAGAAGTGGGCGCAGAACGGCGGCTCCCGCACAAAGCCTCTCTACCCGCTCGCGATCTCGTATATCGGGAAGAAGAAGGTCGAGCAGACCGTGCCGGACCGAGTGGCCAGCGAATGGATCAGGTCCGACGCGTTCATCGCGCTTCAGGACGAAGTCAGCCTCTCCTTCAAGGAAGAGCGCGCGCTGAAGGCCATGGCCAAACAGGTCGGAGAAGCAAAAGCTGATTTTCAAAGCGATCAGGAAGCAGCGCTCGTTTCCGTCTTGAACGAACTGGGCGGCAGGCTCACGAACGAGTCCGAAGCAGGCGCCCGATTGCGCCAGGACCGCGTCACTCGGATCAACACGACCCTCGCGGCCAAGAGTGCGCAGATGCTTGCGCAGCTCGACGAGATCGCCGAGAACACGAAACTCATCCAGGTCGAGATCTACAACGGTGCGAGCCACGACATCATCTGGCAGAATGCCAATCCAGAGTACCACGACGTCTCGCGCAAGTGGAAGAGCGAGAGCAAGAAGGACAAAGCCGCCTCCCGCGTCTGGAACTGGGGAACCATTCGCAAGTCCGGCGACAAGGTCGAGCTCTGGGAAGACGAGATGGGCGCGTTCAAGGCCAGTCTCTTCGACAACTGCTCGAATAAGCAGCGCTACATGGCTCTTCGTACGCTCCCGGAGTGAGTCAGCGTGAGATTGTCACGGCTCCGGCCGCGCTGATCTCGATGCTGACGTTCTCAAGAACCAGGCTGCCTTTCTTGCCCTTTGACTTCAGGTAGGCCGCCAAGTCGAAGAGCGTGGGAGAGAGGCTCGCGATGCGGACGTTGCCCTTGAGCGCGACGCCCTTGAGACTCACCTTGCCGTCGATCTTGAGTGACTCGAGATCGAGGAGGCTCGCTCCGCCGAAGGCATTCAGTACGTTCTCGACGTCGGCATAGTACTTGTCCGCAAGCCCGACCGAGGGCAGCACGCCCGGGCGCTTATTCATCAGCCGCATGGTGGTCAGGTCGAAGCTGAAGCGGTCGGAGTGAAACTGCATGAAATAGTCGAATGCCGACTTAATGGGGGAGTAGTACTTCGTGCGGTGTTCCTTGCCGACGTTGACGATATGGACCAGCGGTTCCCCATATTGCTTGCGCCAGTAGCGGTC
>JAYVOO010000117.1:0-8797 GCA_043757905.1 Oligoflexia bacterium | reverse complement strand
GGCCCGTGACCGAGCCGAATTCGTTGCCGCGCTCCGCCAGGTGTTTGCCGATGTCGTCTTCGAGTTCCGTCGGAAACGGTCCTGAACCGACGCGCGTCGTATAAGCTTTTGTGATGCCCAGCACGTAGTGCAGCAGATGCGGCCCCACGCCGGCGCCGGCGCACGCGGCGCCGGCCACGCAATTGCTCGAAGTGACGTACGGATACGTGCCGTGATCGACGTCGAGCAGCGTGCCCTGCGCGCCTTCGAAGAGGATCGGGCGCTTATGGCTGAGCGCGGTCTCGAGAATTCCGCGCACGTCAGTGATGTACGGGCGGAGGCGTTCGCCAAGCCGCAGGCATTCCTGGAGGAGCGGCTCGAGCTCGATCGGAGGCTGGTCGAAATGATGCTTGAGAAGCACGTTCTTCTCTTCGATCGCGCGCACGAGCTTCTGGCGAAGCAGTCCAGGGCGAAGGAGGTCGACGACCTGCACACCGCGACGGGCGACCTTGTCCTCGTACGCCGGGCCGATTCCGCGCACGGTCGTGCCGATCTTTCCGCCGACGGACTTAGTCTCTTCTCGCAAACGATCCAACTGGCAATGGTAGGGCAGGATCACGTGTGCGCGCTCGCTCACGCGGATCGCTTCATGAGGCGGAGTCGTGAGCGCGCCGGTGGCGATAAGATCCTCGATCTCCTTGAAGAAGACCGTCGGGTCGAAGACGACGCCGTTGGCAATCAGGCAGGTCTTGCCCGGATGCAGGATGCCGCTTGGAATCAGATGGAGAACGGTCTTCTTGCCGTTGACGACGAGCGTATGGCCTGCGTTGTTACCGCCCTGATAGCGAACGATGTACTCGGCGCTCGCACTGTAGAGATCGACGACCTTGCCTTTGCCTTCGTCTCCCCACTGCGCGCCGACGACTACGACGTTCATTTTCCACCTTCTTCAGATCTCAGCCGGCCCTGATGGCCGGCTTGGTCATCAAAGAAGACCTGGAGGGCAGCGCCCACCGCGGAACCGAGTTGGACGGGATGTCCGAGTTCCTTGAGCACGAGCTCGACACCGGCAAGTGCCGTCGTGATATCGAAGCGGTCGCAATAGCCGAAATGAGATAGCCGTATGATCTTGCCTTCGTACTCGTCCTGGCCGCCCACGATCGTGATGCCGTATTTGTCGCGCAGAATCTTTGGAACCTGCTTGCCGTCTTTTATGGATGTCGGCAGCAGAACGGCGGTGACGGCTGGCGAGGGAGCGTTGCGCGCCAAGAAGTCGAGTCCCAAGGCGGCGATGCCGGCCCGGGTCGCGCGCGCGAGCATCTCATGGCGCTTGAAGACGTTCTCGAGCCCTTCCTCCTGAATCATGCGAAGACTCTCGTGTAGGCCCTGGATGATGGAGATCGCAGGCGTCCAAGCGGTCTGGTTCTTGGGAAGGAGCTTTCGCTCCTTGGAAAGATCGAAGTAGAAGCGCGGCAGGTCCGCCGTTTCGTTCTGCTTCCAGGCGCGCGGCGAGAGCGCGATCATCGCGAGGCCGGGCGGAAGCATGAGTGCCTTCTGCGAGCCGGTGATCAGGACGTCGATGCCCCACTTGTCCATCGGCAAGTCAAAGACGCCGCAAGCGGTGATCGCGTCACAGACCGAGATCATGCCCGCGCCCGCGGCGATCCGGCAGATCTCCTGGGTTGGCATCTTGGCGCCGGTCGAGGTTTCGGAAGCCTGAAAGAGGATTGCGCGCGCGGAAGGGTTGGCTTTCACCACTTCCTCGAGCTTCTTCGGATGGATTGCTTCGCCCCAGGGCACCACGATCTCGACCGGGTTCAATCCGTAGACTTTGGCCAGCTTCGTCCAGCGCTCGCCGAATTTCCCGCCGTTCACGGTGATGACCGAGTCACCCCTCCGAAACAAGTTGGAGATCGAGGCTTCCATCGCGCCCGTTCCGGTAGCAGCCAGCAGCAGAACGTCCTGCTCGGTCTGGAAAAGGTATTTCAATCCGGCGCGCACTTCCTCGAAGAGAGCCTGGAAGGCAGGGGTGCGGTGGTGGATAATCGGTCGCGAAAAGATTGAGCTGATTGACTCGGGAATCGCAGTGGGACCGGGAGTCAAAAGATAGGTTTTGCGCATAGAGGGAGCTTAATTCATTATCAGAGCTGGGAGTCTTTGCCAATGCTGCAAACATTGAAAATCACGGTTGTTCCGCTTCTTTTGGCATTCGGATTGTTGGCATTGGCGAGCTGCAACGATACTGCGAAGGCACGCCCGATCGTCACCGGCTACGATGCTGCTGGTAAGGCTCAGAAGTGCCCAGGGTTGGCTGATAACGAGACCTGCCCGGACGAGTCCGACGAGGTCAAGGCGTTCACTCGAAAATGCACGTTCGACGGTCGGGACGTGGTGCGCTGCAAGGACTGCTCGATTCTTTGCACTTCGCCCCCGCCGCCTGAGGGCGCGGGTTCGGCGCTTTGAACAGCCTTTATTGAAGCGACCTTGACTGCTTCCGTGCCCTTCAGTAGTGAAGTTGCACGACTGGAGATTCAAAGCACATGCGCGCCGCCATTCTCGTTCTTCTTCTGGGCTTTCTCGTTTGCGGCTTGGCCATCGCCGCGCCGCTGCCGGTCGACAATCTGACTGACCCCGGCCTGACCGATCAGCAGAAGGTCGAGATGATGACCCGTGTGGGCAAGCGCAACCTGGACTGGCTCAAGGCGATCAACTTGGCCAATCCGCAGGTCGCGCCGATCATGGTTTCGGATCCCTCGATCCGGCCTTCTTATCCGGTCGATGCGCCTAAGAGCTATTCTCCCAAGCTGATCTGGGATCGTTTCCAGGCGGCGCTTCCGACGCTCTCTCCCGAGATGCAGCTCGTCCTCTCGGGTGCGGTGGACCCTGCGCAGGGGCCCCTCGATGTAGCGTCCGATGTCTACACGCTCATGCTTCGTCAAGTCGAACGCATCCGACAGGACACCCAGCGCTGGACGGCCCTGAGCCCGTACATGAACGATTACATCGCGAACCAGAACAAGGATGTGCGCGGCTATCTCTACCTACAGTCTCACCCCGCGTACGGGCAGGAGCTTCCCGCATTCGCCGTACTGAATGCCGATCTGCAGGACGCCTACCGGCTCGCATTGATCCGCCTCTGCGTGAATCTTGAGGAGGACGCGGCACTCTGCCAGGGGCAGTTCGATTACTACCGCGGCAGGTCGGAGCTTCTGAAGATGGCGACGGTCTACCTTCCCAAGGGCAAGCGCGTCTATGACTCGTTCTTTCGGATCGACAACCCGCGACCGGACGCGGTCTGGGATGAGACCGCGCAGGAGCTTCGCGTTCCAGTACGCCTACCCGACGCATCGCTTTTCGGAAAGGTCCGCGCCTTCATCGTCGACAATATCGAGGACGAATACCGCTTCCTTGGCTGGAAGCTCAAGCTCGTAGACGACGCTTCGTCGGCGGTGAACTTTCTCTTCGAGGCGGACCAAATTCCGCATGTCAACTCGCTCGGGGGCAGCTTCCTCACGATGGACTCGCTGATCGACACGACGGAGTTCATCGCGCGCTGGACGATCCGCCATGAGTTCGGCCACGTGCTGGGCTTTCCCGATTGCTACATCGAGTTCTTCGACCAGAATCAAGATGCTTTCGTGAGCTACCAGATCGACACGACCAATCTCATGTGCTCGCGCGCTGGAAATTTCCTACCTGCCCACTTCGATGAACTGAAGCGCGCATACCATTAATGGTGCCTGACACCTTTTGGTAACGCAGGTCTGCTACCAAAAGGTGTCAGGCACCTTATGCATAGTGGGTCGAGGTCGACTTCCCGAACGGAATCTTCAGCGAGTGGTATCCGAAGGCGAGCTCGTTCGCACCAGAAGGAACGATCACCTCCGTACGCTCCGGGACGATCTCCTGGGATGCGTCACTCATGGCCGACACCGAAGTCTTGAAGGTTCCGGGCGTCCTGCCCGACGAGATCTGGGCCCCGTCGCGCAACGTGAAGGCCAACGCGCTCACGGTCGGCGGCGAGAACGAGCAGTTTATTTTTTATCGGGGCATTGGCAAGTTTGAGCCTGATTTTCGAGTGACCTCGGATGAGAAGGGCACGCTCACCGTCGCAAATTCGTCTGACCAGCCGATCGCAGCGGCGTTCCTGATCCAGGTCGGTAGCGGGCACGGCGCCGTTCAGCGTCTTGCTCAGATCCCGGCCAAAGGCGCGATCACTGTCGGGGCTCCCGCTCCGCTCAACGATCAAAGCCCGACGTCCGAGCAGTTCATCGCTCATGCCGGCCCCGCGCTCAAGCTTGCCTTGGTCGAATCCGGCCTGAACGACGACGAGTCGCAGGCGATGGTCGACACCTGGACGCGTAGCTACTTCAAGACGGACGGAACTCGCATCCTTTACATCGCGCCCCGCCCATGGGCCGACGCGATCCTGCCGATTCGCTTCACACCCGTCCCCGACGAGCTCGTTCGCACGCTCGTGGGCCGCGTGGAGGTGCTCAGCCAACTCGATGAGACCGCACTGCTCGAGAAGCTTCGTGCGGCCCTGGCTCAGACGAAGACCGATCCGAACTTCTACTACGAAGCCTACGAGTTGGGACGGTTCGCCGAGCCTAAGCTCTGGCGCGCGCATGCGCTGGCGCACGAGCAGGAGCTCAAGGATTACATCGCGCAGATCATCGGTCAGCAGCTTTCGGGCTTTTAAAGAAATCCTGCCGCTGCCGATCAGCGCGCTAGATTACTCAGCATGTGGTTGCGTTTCTTGGTGAACTCGGCGGAGACGCTGAAGAGGCGAAGTGTCTAACCTCGGCAATCCTCGCCTCATGCCTTGAACACCACCCCATCATGAATCCGCTCGTGATGTCGTCGCTTAGGTCAAATCTTATGGGGAAATGTGGGTCTTCGAAAGTTTCTCGAGATGCGCGACCCGACCCTCCATCTCGGCCGGAGCCCCCTCCAGCTTTAATGGGCGCCCTTACCGGTGGACTTCTGCGCGCGTTTCTCGAGCTTTTCAGCCTGGATCACGTCGATGATCGCGAGGGCCTCGTGGCGCAGGTCGTTCTCGTAGATGAAGCGATAGAAATTTTCCATGTCCGGATGGTGGCGGAAATTCTTGAAAGAAGCCGAAATCTCGGTGGAGCCACTGGCTGCGGCCAGAGCGGCGGCGCTGGAGCTTCCACCGCTGGCGGCGGCGGCAGCTTCGTCTTCCTGCTCTTCCAGTTCCTCGAGGTCGACTTGCGGGGCGCCTTCGACGATTTCGTCGTCAGCGGCAGCGTTTTTCGCAGCTTTCGCGCTTTTGGCGGGGCCCTTGTCTTTGCTTTCCTTCGCGGACTTGGCGGCTTTCGCTGGAGCCTTCGCGGAGGGTTTGGATTCTTTTTTTGCTGATTTCGGTGCCATGGATTTATTCTCCTTGAACGGTGGCTTCAGTCTGGGACGCTTGGCCGGAGGCTTGCTGCGGCTGCATCACTCCGTAGCGATTGAGCTTGTTATACAGTGTCTTGATCGTAATGCCCAGGCTCTGCGCGGTCTTCGTCTTGTTGCCATGGTTATACGACAAGGCGCGCAGAATATGGTTTTTTTCGACCTCGTCAAGCGGCATGTCGATCGTGAAGTCGCTGGACTCGTTCCGGCTCTTGGGAACCCGGATCGTGAACGGGATGTCGTCCAGGCGAATCTCCTGGTTCTCGGCCAGGATCTTCAGGCGCTCGATGGTGTTCTGAAGTTCGCGGATATTGCCTGGCCAATCGTAATTCGTGAAGCATTCCACGACGCGCGGGTCGACTTTCTTGATCTGTTGGTGTGATCCGCCAAAGCGCGAGTTCTTGAGAAAGAACTCGAACAGGAGCGCGATGTCTTCTTTTCGCTTCCGTAGCGGAGGCATGCGGAGGGTGATCGTGTTCAGGCGGTAAAAAAGGTCTTCGCGGAAGCGGTTCTCCTTCACCTCACGCTCGAGATCGCGGTTGGTCGCCGAGACGACCCGGACGTCGACCTTGATCGGGCGCTTGCCCCCGATGCGGTAGAACTCGCCTTCCTGAAGGAAGCGCAGGATCTTGGCCTGGATGCCGAGCGACATCTCGCCGATTTCGTCCATAAATAGCGTGCCGCCGTCGGCAGTCTCGCAGAGGCCCATCTTCTGCTGGATGGCGCCCGTGAAAGAACCCTTTTCGTGGCCGAAGAGCTCGCTCTCGAGGAGCGACTCCTGAAGTGCGCCGCAGTTCACGGTGACGTATGGCTTCTCGGAGCGATCGCTCTTGAAGTGCAGCCTGCGCGCGATCAGCTCTTTGCCAGTTCCGCTCTCGCCCTGGATCAGGACAGTCGCGGTCGTCGGCGCGATCTTGTCCACCATGGTCAGGATGCTCATGATCGCCTGGCTCTTGCCCACGATGTCGAGCACCTTATTGTCGGCGTTAACGAGGGTCTTAAGCGCTTTATTCTCTCTTTGCAGCAGTTTCTGCTGTTCCATGATGCGCTCGTGCGCCTTGCGGAGCTCGAGGGTCTTCTCCTCGACCGCGTTCTGAAGCTTGACGTTGAAAGTCTTCACGTCGTGAAAAAGCCGTTGATTGGTCATCGAGACGGCGACCTGTGAGGCCACCGCTTCGAGCGTGATCACGTCGTCCTCGTCGAAGGCTCCGGTCAGGTCGCTCTCGACGTTCAAAGTGGCGACGACTTCGCCTTCTTTCGAGATGATCGGCACGCAGAGCTCGCTCTTCGTCTCAACCGGGAACGAGCCGTTGGTGTAATTCGGGTCGCTGGAGACGTCGTTGCTCAGATAGGACTTCTTGGAATTGATGACTTCGCCGGTGATGCCGCGGCCCGCTTGGAAACGGGTGCCGATCTGGAGCTGTCCATGGTACGCGCCCGACTGTGCTCGGAGCGTGAAGGAGAGATCCTGGCTCACGCTGAAGATGTGGATGCAGTAATAATCGAAATGGGACTGAATGAGATCGACGATCTCTTGATAGAAGCTTTCGGACTCGAGCAGGCTCTGGAGGCGCGTCGAGAGGTCGTTCAGGAGCCTCAGCTGAGAGTCTTTTTTATGCGGTGTTTGAGTCGAGCCCGGATTCATCATGGATCCCCTAAGTCTTGAGTCTGAGTCTGAGTTTCTTAGTCTTGAGTCCATTCATTTAGATGGTGGCTAGCGGTGCGTCAAATTCATTTGTGGAATTTTTTCACGCCGTCAGGCCTTTCTTTCAATGACCGAGCGAAACACTATAATTTTTATAGGGCGATGTCAAATGATCTCGACGCGCATCGGCATGCATATTTTACGTAGTAATATCGGAGATTTGTTTATCTGCGTGGCCTGTACTCTCGATCTAGGTTCCTCCGTCAGACCCTATCTTTGGGGGGTATTACTGGAGTAAATAAGATTGAATCAAACAGTTGACACCGTAGACGGAAGCTACTGTTTTTAGACAGTTTGTTGATCCATGGAATAGCACCGTATGGCCGAGATACGCCGGTTGTTTTCAGGTTTGTTTCTGATAACAGCAGGACATGAGAAACCCCATGACCATTCCAAGCATTTTCACTTACTGTTTTGCCGTAGGCTTCGCACTCACAGTCTCGGGCGTGACCTCGGCTTTCGCAGGGGACGTTCTTTCTCCGGCTCACTGCAAGATTCAGCAGGACTTCACGCAGGCCCATTCCCAGAGCGACGATCGCGCGTGGGACATGTACACCGTTGCCGCCATCGACTTCCATGCCGTGAACGATACGCTTACCGTGTCGGCGACTTTCAATTTTTCGAAGTGCGCGGAGCTCGGCGCCCACGTCTACGGCTGGAAGCTTTTTAATGAGAGCCGTAAAACGACGGAAGTCTTGCTTGTCGGCGAAGAAATTGGCTGGTTCGGTGTCTCCCACATCCATACAAGCTCGCCCGGCGAGATCAACGCATCCACCGGTCACGGCAACTCGAGCTTCACGTTCGACGAATTCCTGAGCTCCAGCCAGAAGAGCGCATGGTCGAAGCATGAGACCATTCGCGACGTGCAGCTCGTGATCGTCGCCGACCAATCCCATAGCGTATCCGCCGGCTACACCGGCTCCAATGGCATCTCGTTCGAAGGCCTGCGCTTGAGCTTCGATCTAGTCGCCACCGCAAGCGGCTACAAGGCGGTGCGCAAGTGAGAGCATCCCTGATCGCTCTCGTTGCATCGCTTACGCTCTCGCACGCCGCCTTCGCCTCCAAGATTCAGGTCGTCGACATCCGGAGCGAGGAGCCGCCGATCTACTGCCATAGCGCGCAGGACTACCAGAACCGACTGACAAACCTGTTCCCTAGCTCGCCTGAAACGGCTGATCACTTCCGCTTGAAGAACCTGCATGTTTCGGCTCAGGGTAAGAATCTGGTGATCCAAGCCAAGGTGGATTTCGTTTCGTGCGTCAAGACCGCGAATGGTTACGTCTGGAGCTCGCATGGCGGCGGCAAGGATAACTACAACCTGCTGGCTGCGCCCCGTTCGGTGCTAGGGGATTTTGTCACGGGCTACCTGGCGCCGATTAACTCGAGCACTTCGAACGTCACCGTGAGCATCCCGATCGAGAAGTACCTGACGAACCAGCAGGACTTCGACGCCTACCATGACGGCAAGTCGATCTACGGTAAGGAGATCTACACAACCTTCCTTCCGAAGAGCTTCAATACGCTCCGGCAGAATCCGATCAATCCCGCGATCCGAATCTTCGTCGACATTCTGCAGTAGGTGCCTGACACCTTTTGGTAGCTAACCCGCGTTACCAAAAGATGCATGAGATCTGATTGCCTGGGTGATGACGCCTTTTGGTAACGCGGGTTAGCTACCAAAAGGTGTCAGGCACC
>JAYVOO010000116.1:0-2396 GCA_043757905.1 Oligoflexia bacterium | reverse complement strand
AGAGGAGCAAGATCTCTACTTCTCGGAGACTTTTGTGGGAGGCCTCTTCGAGGAGTTTCGCAGTCGCGGTTTCAGGCAGTTTCTCTTGCCTCCGGAATGACTCGACCTGAGCGGCCGACGCGAGAGTGAGAGCGCCCGACTGAAGTTTCTCACGCGCCTCCGGCACCGCTCTCACTAAGCGCATCGCTCGAATGCGCTCGTAAGCGGTCGACTCGCTGTAGCCGAGCTCTTTCACCACATACTTGAAGAGCGAGTCGTAGTTGAGGGTGGCGTAGAGTTTCCGGGCGTCGACTTCCAGCAGATGCTCAATCGACTGGAGCGAATAATTTTGCTCCTGCTTTGCGATCGCGCGGGTTTTATCCAAAAGCTCGGAGTCAGTGAGGGTCTGAAGGGTTTGCATTTCCACTCTCTACACCCTGTTTTTTGGCCACTCTGAAATGCGATAGGTGAGCCTCAGGCGCGTTCAAACGTGCAACTTCGAAAGATCAAACCAGCCGCACGCTCTCGCGCAAGCTCAAGCGAATGACATGCAACGGGAAGGACACGGTAGATACCCCGAGGGAATCTCGGTCGCAAGTGCCCAAGAAAAAAGTGAAACTATTTTCAGCTACTCCCATGCCCAATCTTCCGCCCCATCGTCGCAGTCTTTCGAACGGATGCGCAGCCAACTCGACCGACCTACGCCTAACCCTCCTCAAGAGTCGCGGCATTCACTCACCCGCCCCGCGCCCGCTGGTCCGTAGTCCACCCGGAGTAATCCCAGCCGTAGCGGCGCCCTTGACGAGGGCCTCGGCCCGCATGGTAGGAGTCGGTGTTTCCGGTTTCGGTCGATACTGGGTCAACGCATTGCCAAGTAACCGCTGGATCTGAGGACGACCCACGCTACGTAGATTAATGACAGAAGGTGTATGAAACATCCCGAGAGCTCTTGCAATGCGTTACTCAAAAACTATAAATAATCCTTCGGATTCAAGGTGCTAGGCCAACCCAATTATCGGCGAGTGCCCTGCCAGGACAGGGCCACGGATTCACGAGCGGCATTGCACTGCTTTGCGGTGAGCGTGTGGGAATCCGTATAGACCCGCCAATTCATGAGATTGGAGCGAACTTCCTTCGGGGCTTCGACCGGATGATCGAGATTCATGTAGTGCCCCAGCTCATGGCCTAGGATCTCGGGGTCGCCGGCGACGGCGCCGGAGAGGATTGCTCCATGGGTTTCGTTGGCCGGAGGCTCGGTCCAGGCCACGGCGTACGAGCTCCACTCACCCGTCGTTACGACCAGGAAGCTCGAGTCCTGCGCATACCGCTTTCGGATCTGGTAGGTCTCGTCTTCCGAGCGCGGCCCGAAATGGAGGCCGAAGCCATGGGGATTCACGGTCTCGTAGCTTTCAATCTGGAAGGCGATCCCGCACTGAGCCCAGAGCGCGTTCACTTGGCGGATCTGCTCGATCGCAAGCTTGCGCGAGACAACGACGGTGCCGTTATCCTCCTCATAGGAGACGTAGCGGAGCGCGATGCAAAGCCTTTCGGGATCATCGGATTGGCAACTGTCCCCAATGGTGCGCGCGAATCGGGTGAAGCGGGCGGCGCGTTCGGCGGGCGGCCGCCACGCGCGGATCCCGGGCCGCTCGAGCGGCGCACTGGCTCCGGTTCTGAGCGCGAGTACGGCGAGGGCAGCGAAAAGAACAGGCTCGAGCTTCAGCGTCATTCGAGGGATCCTCCATGATCCAGTCGTCTAGTGAAGTTGTGTAAAGAGGGTAACAGGGCACCCCGGTCAGCGACCAGGTTTTAAGCGGTGTGAGTCCAGTCCTTGTGCTTTTCGGTGCCGCGCGCGGTGCCAAAAATACTTCGGAGCTGCCCACAGGCCGCCAGAATGTCGCGCCCGCGCGAAATGCGTACTGTTGCGACCATGCCGCGGTCAAGCAAGTAGACCTGGAAGCGGCGCACAGTGGCGTCATCGGGGCGCTTGAAGACGGAGCCGGAATGCTCGTTGAACGGAATGAGATTCACCTTGCAAGGGATACCGGCCGTGAGTTTCAGGATCCGGGCGGCATCGGCGAGCGTGTCGTTGAAGTCTTTCAAGAGCACGTACTCGAAAGTGATGCGGCGGTGGCTGCCCAAAGGAAAGTCGCGGCAGGCTTTCATCAGTGCCTCGAGATTCCACTTCTTGTTGACAGGCATGATCTCGGAGCGCTGTTCGTCAGTCGTAGCGTTCAGCGAGATGGCGAGAGAGACGGGCACGCGCTTGCCCAGTTCTTCGATGCCGGGCACTAGCCCGCTCGTGCTGACCGTGACTTTACGGCGCGAGAAGCCCAGTCCGTCGTCGTCGATCAGGATCTCGCAGGCCTTCAGCACGTTCTCGAGATTATGGAGCGGCTCGCCCATTCCCATGAAGA
>JAYVOO010000115.1:0-2397 GCA_043757905.1 Oligoflexia bacterium | reverse complement strand
CTTTCTCACTCAGCTTAAAGAGGCAGGCGAAAAGATGGAATTAGATGGAGATGAGGATGTCCACGCGGAGAGCTGGAGTATTTTGTTAAAACTTCTGTCCCAATCAACCTAAACTTTGATCTCAACACAGCGCGGAATAGCTGGCATTTAATGAAATGGCTGCCGCGCGTTTTCTGGCCGCGATCGCGCACCCGAGAGAGTCAGCGAGGGCGGGCGCCGGGGTTCGAGATCGCACAGTCTGATATCCAGACCGGTCACAGAACGGGGGTTTTCGCCACCCAATCTGGCACGGACCTTGTGATGGCCGTGCCCCATGGCGAAAGCGTCCTCAGGTCATCAACTCAAGCTCGCCGGGCTCACGGGCGAATACCGAGCCCGCTCGCCTGAGCTGAGCTCGGTGCCGAGCACGTGCGAACGCAATCCAAAGGCATCGACGAGGAGGGACTGAAGGCGCGCCTGGTTCAAGTAGTGCGCTTGCTCGATACGGCGGATGCCGAAAAGCAACGCAAGGTTTACGAAAGTGTCCTGAAGTTTGCGGAGCTCCATCCGACGAAGATCCGGCTTGGACTTTATGCGCCAAAAGCAAAAAACCCCGATCAGTCTGCAACGGTGGGCAGCTCGTTGGGGTCTCTTGATTATTCGATTTTGGCCGGGGGTTTATCTAGGGTCGCCGGTTCGACCAGTGTTTGTAATGGTGGCTGGGGGCGGAATCGAACCGCCGACCTGCGGGTTATGAATCCGCCGCTCTAACCATTTGCAATAACGCATCGCATTATTGAGTGACTATAGGAGAGTACTAGATATGTACCGAGGATTGGCCCCCTTGCTTTTAACGGGGGATGGAGTCGCTGGTCTGGCGGGCAATGGTCCGGTTAGAAGTTTCAACCGTTCAAGGGGCGTAATCTCGAAGTAGCTATTGAAGTACCTCGAGAGACGGGCGTGAGTGTTTTCGACTCAACTCAGATCAAAGGTGTTGCACGACGCCTAATTTTGTATATACTAAACCAGTGTTTGAGTGGGATGAGCGGAAGGCTGAACGGAATCAGGAGAAACACGGCATCGGCTTTGATGAGGCCACCTCATGTTTTATTGATCCTCAGGTCTGGATGCTTCACGACCTTTCACACTCAGGAGCAAAGACCCTTGAAGATCGTTATATGGCGATTGCCAAATCGGACCGGGGTAGGATTCTTACAATCGTCTTTACGATAAGGAGGAACGTCGATGGCAAAGAAAAGTTCAGGATCATCAGTGCGCGGCATGCGAGCAAAAAAGAACGCAAAAGCTATCCCCGATAGTCAGATTGATTTCTCGGACATCCCGGAGCTGAGTGACGCTGAACTCGCCCGGGGTAGGCGTCCTGGGCGTCCCCTCATTGGCCTGCTACCCAGGCGGCTTATCGCGATTCGTTTGGACCAGCAGATATTAGATGCGATCAAGCGGCAGGCCAAGAAGAGCAAGAAAGGATATCAGACGTTGATTAACGAGATCCTGGCCGAACATTTCACAAAGCGTAAAGTCGCTTAGAGCTGAAAGCCGGTCATTAGGCTTTCAATCCAGGGACCTAGTTTTCGTCGAAGTGACCTTATCGTTGTCATATTCAACGGTGCAGAAGAATCGGAGAAACACAAAGCCGGTTTCCATCGCCCAAAGCGTGCCTGTGTGGACGCCATCCCCGACTTCTGAGCCTGTTTCCGGCCCGAATCTTCTTCCGTCACGAAGGAGGGAGAAGTTCAGGGTTTTAGCTCGGGTTCGTGCGGTGTCGATAGGTTGCCCTGGCGCTGCAGATTGACAGAATTCCTCGACCTTCGAGGAAGCGCGGGCGACATTCCAACGAATCCCACTAGCCACCAGAAGTAGCAGTAGGGTTCCAGCAAGCAGGACTTTAAGAGAGTTGAGGAGTGTCTTTTTCATGAGGCCCTTCCTGATTTCACCTGAAGCAGAGACTTAATTTGCGCCAGATAGGTTTTGATTTCTTTTCTGCCTGCGGCGGTGCATTCGTAGGTCGTTCGAGGTTTTTTTCCGACGAATTCTTTATGAACTTTGACGAACTTTGCTTCTTCGAGCTTCACTATGTGCGTGGATAGATTCCCGCGCGTGAGGCCGAGTTCGGAGAGCGCTGTATTGAAATCTACCGGTTCGTCGCTTGCCGCCAATAATGCCATGATCGCAAGCCTCGCTCTGTCCGTCAGCAGAGCATGTGCCGACGTGATGAATTCAGAAGGTTTCATGGATTTACTCTTCTGTATCCGGCATTCGAGATCTCATCCTGAAGAGGCTCGCAATCGAAGCTGCAGAGGAAATAGAGAATATCGTGAGTGGATAGAGGAGGGAGGTTTCGCTCCGTGCGAACAGAATACCAGCGGCTCCTAGGGAGAGGGACCCAAGTAAAAGACC
>JAYVOO010000114.1:0-2400 GCA_043757905.1 Oligoflexia bacterium | reverse complement strand
CGCGAAAGGCGCAATGGACGCCGTGATCCGCGGTCATCCGCTCTGGCGCTGGGTTTACTGGCTCGCCGGCCTCGCGCTGGCCGCATTCGTCGCGCTGGTCGTGCGCGACCGGCTGAGCGGGGCACGCCGCCGCGCCCGCGCCACCGAACGGGAGCGCGCGCTCCGGGAATCCAAGAGCTGGAACTCGCTTCGCGCGATGGGAAAAAAAGCGCGCGAAGGCGCGAGCTGGAACGACGTCTCGGCCACGTACGAAGCGCTCACTGGAGCGATCTTCGACGAGCTCGATCGGAAGTTCGCGCTCGGCGCACGCTCCTATCCACGCTCGGAGCTCAGGAGGCTGCTGACCGAGGACCGCGGGGTCGAGGCCGAGAAATGGGCCAAGGTCGAGAAGGTGCTCGAGTACGCCGAATTCATTCGATTCGCTGGGGGCGGAGGCGGGGGCGCCGCCGAGGCTCCCGCGCGCTCGAGCCTCGAAAACCAGGTGAATGAGGCTGAAAATGGGCTGGCCGATCTGGCTTGATTTTTAACGCAGCGCGTGATATCACCCTGCCCTTATGCTTCGCGATCGGATCTTAGTGGCCACGGCCTTACTCATGCTCGCTTTCGCCCGAACGGCATCTGCCGCCGATCTGACGGTGACCGACTTCTATGCCTGGCCTCGAACAGCGGCCACGCTTGAGGAAGCCACCCTAGCCGCCAGTTACGGCGACTCGGCCGCAGCGTTCGCCACGGCTGCCGCCGGCTCTTCCTCGAAGAAGGGTTTCTTCCTGGTGCCTTTTTCCGCATTTGACCAGCAGATCTCGCAGCCTTTGACCACCCACCTCTGCAAGCAGGCTTCGAAAGCCTGCGAGAAGGATGGGTTTTCGTCCTGCGAAGTTCCGCTTAAGCGTTGTCAGGCGCAAGCGCTCGATGGCGGGGCAAGCCCCAAGAGCCTGCTCGCTGAGATGCTTGAAGCGGATCACCGCAAGGACATGGCAAAGAATGCGGAGCTTCGGAAGTCCTGGCTCTCTTACGCCCGAAGCGTGGTTCGAATCCCTCTTCTTCCAGACGAAGTTTTGACAGCCCTTAAAGCCGCGGTTTCCAAGAATGCGGTCGCGCAGGGCGATTGCCTGAAGGTGTCCAGCAGCCAAAACGCGGGCGAGGGCACACTCGCTTTTTCCGCGCGGGCCTGCGAGCCGGCGGCCGACGAGGACTCCAAGGACTCTGCTTCTTCCGTCCTTCGCGCCATCTACGCCTCCCTCTGGTCAGAGGACGCTTACCTTTTAAGAGAATCCAAGAATATCGCGCATGAAGCGGTCTATTCGGGCGCTCTCTTCACAACTCCCTGAATTTTTGATTCCATAACCCAGCGCGACTTCTGTATATCTTTGGGTCATAGGGCATTCGGCATTGAGCCAGTCCTCATTTTGACAATAAGGAGACTGATATGAGCATGGGTACAGGCGCGAAATCGCGTTTTGAAGCAATCCGTGAGGTGAGCAATCACGCGCCTCGCAAGTTCGATCCCCCGCGGGACGAACATGGCAAGAGACTGCGCGTTTCGGAGTTTTTCGGGGTCAACACTTTCGATCTGAACAAGATGAAGGAAAAGCTGCCGAAGGACGTCTACCTCAAGCTCGTCTCCACCATCGAAAACGGCAAGAAGCTCGATAACGAGATTGCTGGCACCGTCGCCCACGCCATCAAGGAATGGGCCCTCGTGAGAGGCGCGACGCATTTCTGCCATTGGTTCCAGCCCCAGACGGGCACCACGGCCGAGAAGCATGACGCCTTCCTGTCGTTCGATGACAACGGAAAGACGATCGAGAAATTCACTGGTGGCCAGCTCATTCAGTCCGAGCCCGACGCCTCATCGTTTCCGTCCGGCGGCATGCGCACGACATTCGAAGCCCGGGGCTATACGGCCTGGGACCCTTCGAGCCCCGTGTTCCTCGTCGAGCACGCGAACGGCAAGACCCTCTGCATCCCTTCAGTTTTCATCAGCTACCACGGTGACGCGCTCGACGAAAAGACTGCGCTGATCCGCTCGATGGAAGCGCTCTCCACGAAGGCCTGCGAACTTCTCCACACGATCGGCTCGACCGGCGTGAAACGTGTGGTTCCCACACTTGGAGTCGAACAGGAGTATTTCCTGATCGACCGCGCGTTCTACGCCCTTCGGCCTGACCTCATCATGACCGGACGCACCCTCCTGGGAGGCCAGCCTCCCAGAGGCCAGCAACTCGAGGATCATTACTTCGGGTCGATCCCGGCGCGGGCGCAGGCATTCATGGCTGAATCGGAATACGAGCTTTATAAGCTCGGCGTTCCCGTCAAGACTCGCCATAACGAAGTGGCTCCGAGCCAGTTCGAGACGGCGCCGATCTTCGAAGAAGCCAACATCGCCACCGACCACAACCA
>JAYVOO010000113.1:0-2400 GCA_043757905.1 Oligoflexia bacterium | reverse complement strand
GAGATTCTCATGCGAAAGCCGTCCTGCTCGAGAAACATCGGGGCCTTCACATTGAAGTGGTGCCCCTCGGGGGCGGTGGCGATGACGACACCCTTCTCGGGCATCGTGAGGCGGTAATCCGGCGCCTTCAGCGACTCAGCGTGACTGGTCAGTCCCAGGCCGGCAGCAAGAAAAAGGATCGAGATCGAGTGGGTGTGGATTTCCATGGACCCCCTATCTCACAAGGGAGACGGGCCGTCAAAACCGTGACTCAGCCAACGTCTAGCCTGAATACTGAAGTCAAGTTCACTCGCCAGGACTCCGATCCAACCTATGAGATGCGTACGACCCCTGACTGGCGTTCCAAACTGCCGTCGTTTAAATTCCTCAATTCCTGGGGTCAAGCAATCCGTTCGCACTTGGATTCCGGCAATCTGAAGACCTATCCTCGCTACGCAGTCCAGATCACCGGAAGCCTGCACCGCGGAAATGGCATCATTACAAACTGTATTCTTTGCGACGTCTCGATTGGTGGCGCCAAAGTCACTGTCCCGGCCGCATTCGCTGCTGAGCCCATGGCGAAGGCGATGCTCGGACTGGGCTCGCAAGTGAGTATCGTGTTCAGGGCGATGGATCATCGCTTCGGAATCAATTGCATCGTCGCACAGGTGGGCCCTGCTGGATCCCATTCCTTCGGGCTTCAGTTCGCGGACAAGCCGGAAAAGCTCTTGCCCCTGAACGAATGGATCGCCAAGCTCTCCAAATGCGCTTCTCCGCTCCGAGAAGTGAGAGCGCCGAGACCCGGTCAGGAATCAAGCGGAGATTCGAAACGACTCGCAATCGGAGACAAGCTCGCGACTATTTCTAACATTCTTTGGAACCTTCCTTACCGGGTGCGGCTGGCCCTCGGTGCGGGACTTTTGGTTGGAATTGGCCAGGCCGGCGTCGAGATTGCATTTGCGATCACGCTTCAGCTGATTGCTTCCATGATCAGCGGAAATTCGCTCAGCTCATCACTGACCTCAAGCTGGATTCCCCACAATCTTTCGAATGTTCAAATCGCTTGTGTCGCATTTGCGGTCGCGATCGCTCGAGGTCTTTTGCCCATTCTCGCAGGCGAGACTTCCGGTGCGGCCATTGACGGATTCAGGTTGGAGAGCCGGGCCTCGATGCTTCGCGCGCTTTTCCATAAGAAAAACGTGAACTCGGGTCAGCTGATCCCGCTTTTCAACGAGAACGTGAACTTGGCCTCGACAGTTCTGGGGTCGAGCCGAAATCTATTTACAAACCTGGCGAATCTTTTGATCACGCTTCTGGCGTTAATGATGATTCAGCCGGTATTGACCTTATCGATCGTTTTGCTTCTCGGCCTCATCTCTGTTCCGACGCTCTGGTTGACCCGCCTCATGCGAGACCGTGCCCGTACAGCCGCTTCTGATTGGGGCAAGGTCAATAGTCGTATGATGATGGGTTTTAGAAATTTGGTGCTCCTGCGAATTTATGGCATCGAAGGCCGTGAAGAGGCGCTTGCCCAGGAAAACCTGCGTCAGGTCAATCGTGCTGCGATTCAGTCGAGAAGACTCGGCGATCTGACCCAGTCTTACACTCAGTTTGTTGGAGTACTCCTCGTCTTCGTGCTCGCGTTTACTGGCAAGTCGATCTTCTCGATGAGTACCAGTCTCCTTCCATATATCTATCTGCTCTTCCGCTTCACGCAGCTGATATCGAATATGGTGGGGCACCTGTCGGAGATGAACCAGAACTTCCCTCATCTATTTAAGGTGCATGAGTGGAAACTTCAGCATCAAGGGTTTCTCAACGAGCTTGCGACAAGTCATTCGAGTTCTGAAGAACAACTCTCGGTCAGCCCAACGAACAAGGTCTCCGGTGACCGAACTCCGATCGGCCTTGCTCTGGACCGGGTCACTTTCAGATATCCCGGATCCGCGACCAACCTGATCGAGAACCTGAGCCTTCGAGCAGAGCCAGGCTCGGCGACTGTGCTCATCGGACCGTCTGGCTGCGGCAAAAGCACTGTCCTCAGCCTGCTGATTGGACTGCTGGAACCCACTTCAGGCAAAGTTTCCGTGACCATTGATCGGGTGACTCGGAATATCTCAGCCTTTAGGAAAGAGCTGATGGAAGGGATCGGTTACGTCGGTGCAGAGAGCTTTCTGATCAACGGCACTCTCCGAGAGAACCTCACCTTTGGGATCTATAGAAAAGTGGAACTGGATGAGCTCAAGGGGGTCCTGGAGCAGGCCGAGTGTCAATTCGTCTGGAGTTTTCCCGATGGAATTGAGCATCGATTGAACGACCAGAGCGAAGGTCTGTCAGCTGGCCAGAAGCAGCGGATCTGCCTGGCCAGGGCGCTCCTTCGGAAACCCCGTTTGCTGATCCTCGATGAGGCAACCGCGAACC
>JAYVOO010000112.1:0-2402 GCA_043757905.1 Oligoflexia bacterium | reverse complement strand
ACGATCAAAGAACGGAAGTCCATGTCTATCGAGTCTAACGGACCTTGGTCCTCAGAGTCCATTAAAGATGAATTTGACGCTTGTCCACGGCGAGCGCGGCCTCTTTGACAATCTCGGAAAGCGACGGGTGGGCGTGGCAGGTGCGCGCGATATCTTCCGCGCTGCCGCCGAACTCCATGACCGAGACCGCTTCGGCGATCATGTCGCTGGCGCGCGCGCCGACGATATGGACGCCCAGCACCCGGTCAGTCCGCGCGTCCGCGAGGATTTTCACGATGCCTTCTGCTTCTTCCATCGTTCTCGCCCGCGCGTTCGCGAGGAACGGGAATGTTCCGGCCTTGTAGGCGATGCCCTTCGATTTTAGCTCTTCTTCTGTGGCGCCGACAGTGGCCAGTTCTGGCCAGGTATAAACGACGTTCGGGATCGCCTCGTAATTCACGTGGCCGTGCTGGCCCGCCATGATTTCGACGACCGCGATGCCTTCTTCTTCCGCCTTATGGGCGAGCATAGGGCCTGCAATGATATCGCCCACTGCGTAGACTCCCGGAACGGTGGTCTGGAAATGGCTGTCCACCGGAATCCGACCCAGCTTGTCGGTCTCGATTCCCGCTTCCTTCAGGCCTAAGTTCTCGGTGTAGGGACGGCGTCCGGTAGAGACGAGAACGTAATCGCATTCGATCTGCGATTTGACTTGGGTCGCCAGTTCTTCGATTTCGACGACCATCAGTCCCTTCGAATCCTTTTTAGCTCCGAGGCATTTGGTCGCGAGGCGGAACTCCATTCCCTGTTTTAACAAAGATTTAAAAAGTTCAGCACCGACCTGATGATCGATCGGGGGGACGATGCGGTCCTGGAACTCGATGACCGTCACGCGCGCGCCCAGGCGGAGCCACACGGAGCCAAGCTCGAGTCCGATCACCCCGCCACCGACGACGACGAGATGCTTGGGTACTTCGGGAAAGTCGAGCGCGCCGGTCGAGTCGACCACGCGTTTGCCGTCGAAGGGCAGGAAAGGAAGCGCCGTGGGCTCGCTGCCTGTGGCAAGGAGCACGCGGGCCGCGGTGATCGTCTGCGCGCCGGATTCCGCCTGGATTTCGACCGACTTCTCGGCGCCGACGGCTCCGGTGAGCTTGCCGTGGCCGATGAGGTAATCCACTTTATGTTTCTTCAGCAGGCCCGCGACGCCGCCCGTGAGCTGGCGGACAATCGCGTCCTTACGTTTCATCATGGCGCCGAGGTCGAGCTTCACGTCGCCGACCACGACTCCGTGCTTCGAAAGCTTGGTGCGGGCGACGAGAAAGTGCTCGCTCGATTCGAGGAGCGCCTTCGAGGGGATGCAACCGACGTTCAGGCAGGTTCCGCCCAGCGTCTTCCGCTTTTCCACGCAGGCGGTCTTGAACCCGAGTTGAGCCGCGCGGATCGCCGCGACGTACCCCGCGGGGCCGCCGCCGATGATAACGAGATCGTATTTGGAGCCTGCTTCTGCCATATTAGTACTCCAATCCCAGCTTGGCCGGGTTCTCGAGGAAATCCTTGAGATGGATCAGGAACGTGACCGCGCCTTTGCCGTCGATCAGGCGATGGTCATAGGAGAGCGCGAGGTACATCATCGGACGGATCTCGACTTTTCCATTGATCGCGACTACCCGGTCCTGGATCTTGTGCATCCCTAAGATTCCACTCTGGGGCGGGTTGAGGATCGGCGTCGAAAGCAGCGAGCCGTAGGTGCCGCCATTGGAAATGGTGAAGGTGCCGCCGGTGAGATCTGCGATCGAAAGTTTCCCGTCGCGCGCTTTGATGGCCAGCTCGCCGATCCTTTTCTCGATCTCGACGAAACCCATCTTGCCGGCTTCACGCACGACTGGCACGACGAGCCCGCGCTCGCTGCCCACCGCGATGCCGATATCGTAGTAGTCGTGGAAGATCGTGTCCTTGCCGTCAATCGAGGCGTTCACTTCGGGAATCAGCTTCAGCGCCTCGATGGAAGCACGCGTGAAAAAGGACATGAAGCTCAGGTTCACTCCGTGTTTGGCCTTGAACTTCTCTTTGTGCTCGGTGCGGATCTTGTTGACCTCGGTCATGTCCACTTCGTTAAAAGTGGTGAGAATCGCGGCGGTATGCTGGGCCTGGACGAGGCGCTCGGCGATGCGCGAGCGGAGCATCGACATCGGCACGCGGCGATCACCCGGCTTCAGGACCATCGGAGCGGCGGCCGGTGCAGCAGGTTTCGCTGCGGGAGCGGCGGAGGCCGCAGGTACCGCCGACTTTCCTTCTTTGAAGTCGACGACGTCGCCTTTCGTGATGCGTCCACCTTTGCCCGTGCCTTGAAGCTGCGCAGGATCGATGCCTTGATCAGCGATGACCTTGCGAACGGCCGGGCTGAGCGTCGCGCCGGTGCCGCC
>JAYVOO010000111.1:0-2402 GCA_043757905.1 Oligoflexia bacterium | reverse complement strand
CTTCTCCCAGAGCTGGAAGAGCGGCTCGAAGGACTGCTTGGAAGGAGTGGCGCTCGCGATATCGTTCTTGAGGTCGACCGCGCTCGGCTTTTTGGGTGCGGGGGCGACGGAGGCGAGAGCGAGGCTCGAGAGCAGGACTCCCGAACTAACCGCTAAGCATCTTCTCAAATTCAGCGACAAGGTCTGCATCGGATTTATCCATACTAGCGGGCTGAGCCGGGGATGTCGACTGCTGAGATGCGACAGGAACGGCGGCCGCGGCAGCAGGTTTCGGCTCCGCTTTCTGCGTAGGCTGCAGGCTCTCTTCGACCTGATCCACTAAGGCCTCGAAGCTGGAGGCGAGCTCCGGAACTTCAGCCGACGACACGGGAGGATTCGCTCCCTCGTTGGCCAGCGCGGCTGCCAGGGCTTCGTCGCCATTCAGCTCGGCCGGTGAATCCTGTGCTTTTTCAGGCGTTTCCGGGGCACCTAAATTGGCCGTGGCCTCGAACTCGGCGAGGGCGGCATCGGCCCCGTCCAAAGCAGTCGGCTCTTCACCGGCAGTATCCTGGGGCGCTGCGGCCGCGACTTCCGGTTCTGCTGCTGGAATATCTGCAGTCGGTGGTTCGTCCGCTTGTACTTCCGCGGCAGCGGCCACGGGCAACGTCTGGCCTTTTCCGGCTAGTGTGGACTTGAGCTGGGCGTTCTCCTGTTGCAAGCGCTTCAGGTTGGCTAGGTCGTCTTCGATCACGCTGTATTCATTCAGCCGCGCTTCGAGGTCTTTCACTTTCTCTTCGAGTTCGGCGTTGTTACCGCTGGCTCCGGCTTTGCCAGGGGCCGCGGGTCCGGCAGCGCCGGACAGCTTCGCTTCGGCGAGCTCTTTCTCGAGCCGGCTCTTTTCGAGCATGATGGATTCGATCGCCTTCGTCTGCGAGGCCATCTGGGCCTCGAGGCTCATCATTTTCTGCGCGACAGCGGGATCCGAGGAGGGGGCCGCGGCCGGAGTCGCGCCGTTTCCGTGCAGCTGCCCCGGAATTGCGCCGATGAACTGCTGCGGGATTCCAGGATGCTGGCTCATCTGAATGCCCGCGCCCGAGAGAAGCCCGAAGAGCTGCGCGCGCATCTGCTCGGCGTCGCCGATCAACTCGTTGAGATAGATCTGCACGACGCTCGAGGGGAGCATCTCCTCGACCGCTCCGAGCTTTCGCTTGCGGAGAATCCAGTACGCGGCATAGCACGCGCAGATCAGGCAAATCGTGAGCGCTTCGAAAAGCAAAGCCTCAGGCGTGAACTTGGAAAATACATAAACCCAGGAGGTCATCCGTGAACCCTCAATAAACTTCTCGGCGAGCCGCTGCTCGCCTGGTCAGAAAACTTCTCGGCGAGCCGCTGCTCGCCTGGTCATATGACAGTTTAGAGTGCTGGCGATTAGCCTGTCAAATCAGAGCGTAGGTCTGTGGGCGACGTTGGACATCAGTTTGCGGTGGAGCTTGCCGTTTGACGCAAGAATCTCGCGGCGGCGCGGCTCAAACGGTTTCCCGTCGAAATCCGTCACTTTTCCGCCGGCTTCGAGCACCAGCAGGCCGCCCGCGGCGACGTCCCAAGGCGAAAGCCTGCGCTCCCAAAAACCGTCAAAAACCCCGCGTGCGACATAAGCCAGATCCAGTGCGGCGCTGCCCGGCCTGCGCACCGCGCGCGACACGCTGCTCAGGTTCTCGAACGCGATCATCTCAAGCTTGAGCCAGTCGTCGCGGCCAACCGTGAAGCCCGTGCTGAGAAGAGAGTCCGGGAGAGTCGTCGTCGTCGAGACGCGCATCTTCTTGCCATTGATCGTCGCGCCCTTGCCTCGGGTCGCGACGTAAAGCTCTTTGAGCACCGGGTGGTAGATCACTCCGACCACGATCTCGTGCTCCCACTCGGCGGCGATCGAAACGCAGAACATCGGAAAGCGGTGCACGTAGTTGGTCGTGCCGTCGAGCGGATCAAGGATCCAGCGCCCGCTGCCGGTGTGGCTGGCCTGCGCGCCCGGATGGCTCTCCTCGGTCAACAGGCCGAAATCGGGGCACGCTTTCGTGAGCACCTTGAGCGCGGCGGCCTCGGCGGCGAGATCCACCTGCGTGACGAGGCTCGAGTCCTGCTTGGCTCGGACTCGGAGCGGACCTCCGAAGTTCTTCATGAGCACGCGGCCGGCGGCGAGCGCGGCATCGATGGCGGCGGACTCCAGAAGGGAGAACTTCGGCGGTTTCGCGAGCGTCTTCACGCGACTTCGGTCCGGCGGGCGGCTTCGCCGGGCAGGTGGCGCTGGTAGGCGGCGCGGAGTTTCTCGGTCAGGCGGCCCGGCTTGCCGGTGCCGATGCGGGTCTTGTCGATGCGCGAGACCGGGAAGACTTCCTTGATCGAGCTCGTGATGAAGACCTCGTCGG
>JAYVOO010000110.1:0-8840 GCA_043757905.1 Oligoflexia bacterium | reverse complement strand
GAGTCTGCGTGCGCGGTCGCGGCCCAGAAGGTGATTAGCGCGAGCGATAAAAAAAAGAGGGTTGCAGCGGGCTTGCGGTTTTCGATGCGGGTGTTCATGAGTATTCCTTTTTGATTTACGAAAATTGTTTGCTGTTGTGGGGGAGCGCAATAGCAAGGTGCGGGCCACCCCAGTCGCGCTAGTTATGCCCGTTTCTTGGGTTTTTTCGGGGGATTCGTGCGCGCAGCAAATGCGAATTGCATTCGGGGATCGGGCAGGGGTTTCGAAGCGCTTCGTTTAGCGCGCTGGCGGAACGCCCATTTCAAGGAGAGCGTTGCCGCTCCGAAGAGCATAACGAATAGAAGCACGACCTTCACGGACTGAAAGATGAATGGGTTCATGGGGAAAGTATGAGCAAGCCGCTTGCCAGCGTCATCTCCGCGGCCTGCGATTTGAGCCGTTTTATTCGTGCTTTTTACCCGAATCGCCTGGTAGCTTGCGCCGATGAAGATCGCGATCGCCGGCGCCTCGGGCTTCGTCGGGCAGCTGCTGCTGACAAATCTTTCTATCGATCACGATCTGATCGCCATCGGCCGGTCCACGCCCATTTCCTCGCCTCCACCCCCGGGCCCGGGTCGTACGATCGAATGGCGGAGCGGCGATCTTTTCTCGCTCCTGCAAACCGAGAAGGCGCTCGAAGGCGCCGAGATCGGCATCTACCTCGTGCACTCGATGCTGCCCCGGGCACGCCTCACGCAAAGCTCGTTCGAAGACTGCGACTTATTGCTCGCAGACAATTTTGCCCGGGCTGCGAAGCGCGCGGGTTTAAAGCGCATCATTTACCTGAGCGGGCTCATTCCGGACGTTCCGAAGCTTTCGAAGCACCTGAAAAGCCGCCGTGAAGTCGAGATCGCGCTCGCGAGCCAGGGAACGCCCGTCACCACGCTCCGCTCCGGGCTGATTCTGGGCTCGCAGGGATCTTCTTTCCAAATGCTCTATCTGCTCGTGAAACGGCTGCCGCTGATGATTTGCCCGGCCTGGACGAGGACGCTCACCCAATGCATCGCCGCCCCGGATGTCGTCGCGCTCATCCGATTTGCGCTCGAGGAACCCCGCACGACCGCCCGCACGTTCGATATCGGCAGCCCCGAAGTGCTGAGTTACCGGGAGCTCATGGCCATGCTCGCCCTCGAGATGGGCAAGCGCCGCTTCTTCGTCTCCGTTCCGCTTTTTACGCCCGGCCTCTCGCGGCTCTGGGTACAGCTGATCACCGGCGCGAGCCGCAATCTCGTCGCGCCGCTGGTCCAAAGTCTCCGGCACGAGATGCGCGTCAGGGACCCCTCGCTGCTGGTTATGTACGGCAAACCGCTCATCGGCATCCGGGAAGCTCTGCGAAGCTGCCTGCCCGACATCGCGCCCACCCTCCGCTCCTCGACCCGGACGCGGAAGCAGCAGCTCCGCGGCAAGCCGGAGGTCCGGTCGATCCAGCGCCTGCCGCTGCCTGCGGGTAAGTCAGCAGCCTGGCTCGCGGATGAGTACTTTCGCTGGCTTCCCAACTTTCTCCGTCCCTTGATCCTGGTCCATCGCCCGGATGAAGGCGCGGGATCCGACGCTGTCCAAGACGTCTGGATTTTCCGTTTCGGTTTCATGCGGACACCGCTTCTCAGGCTCTGGCACAGCCGCGAGCGCAGCACGGAGGATCGCCACCTTTTTTACATCCGTGGTGGGTTGCTTGCCGGCAAGAACCAAAGCGCGAACGCCCGCCTGGAGTTCCGGGAGGTCCTGAACCGCGAAGCGAGCCTGGCCGCGATCCACCAGTACGCGCCTTCTATCCCGTGGTTGATCTACACTTATTCGCAGGCCTTGCTGCATTTGTGGGTGATGAACGGTTTCCGCCGGCACCTGCTCAAACGGTAAGCGTCCTTTCTCAGTCGACACTCCGATTGGGCTCCGGCCTCGGTGACTTCGGTGGTAATCAGGATCCATGAGGCTAGCTGAGGACCGGGCAACTTACGCCGACTTTCTGAGCATACTCCGGCGCTCCACCGAATCCCTTAACGAGGATCCGATCCGCGAGGAGATCTTCAGCGTTGAACGCATGGAGCAGTACGCGTCCCATCTGGCCGCAGAGCTCAAAATCAGCACCGATCCCCGCCGCGGCCGCTCGCTCCTGCCTGAATTGAAACGGCATGGTCGCCAACTTCTGCAGTCCTACCTCAAGCTCGCGTCCGCGATTCGCGGCAAACAGGCAGTGTCGCCCGCCGCCGAGTGGTTCGTGGATAATTTCCATATCGTCGAGGACCAGCTGCGCGAGATCAAGCAGGACTTGCCGGCGAACTATTACTACGAGCTGCCGAAGCTCGCGACGGGGGAGCTGAAGGGATACCCTCGCGTCTACGGGATCGCGCTTGCAATCATCGCGCATACCGACAGTCGCCTGGACTCGGAGACCCTCCGGCGTTTCCTGAAATCTTATCAGCAGACCGCGCCGCTTCGGATCGGTGAGCTTTGGGCCGTGCCGATCACGCTCAGGATCGCGCTAGTTGAGCATTTGAAGCCTTTGGCCGAGCTCATCGTGCGCGCGCGCGACAAACGCGAGATGGCGGACGAGCTGGCCGATCGACTGCTCATCTTGGCCGCGCAGCCGCAGACTCATTCGCATGAGCTTGTGCAGCTTCTTTCGAGCGAGCTCGGCGCGCCCGAGCAGTTCGATCGCGCGTTCATCGTGCAGCTGACTCAGCGTTTGCGCGATCAGGACCCGGACGTCTGGCCGGCTTTCGCCTGGCTCGAGACGCAACTCAAGAACCTGGGCACCACCACGCAGCAAGTGACCCAGTTCGAGCACCATCGCCAGGCAGCGGCCCAGGTAACGGTGGGAAACATCATCACGAGCATGCGCCTTTTGTCCGCGCTCGACTGGCGGGAGTTCTTCGAGAACGTGAGTCTAGTTGACCGCGTGCTGGAAAAGGATCCGTCCGGCGCCTACTCGCGGATGGATTTCGCCTCCCGGGACATCTACCGCCACGCCATCGAGCGGATCTCGAAGCGTTCCAGCGCCGGTGAGCTGGTCATCGCGGAGAAAGCCGTGGCGAGCGCGAAAGCGAACGCGAACGCCGACGCGAGAGCCTCGCATGTGGGTTGCCACCTGGTGGGCGAGGGGCTGCGCGAGCTGGAGCGCGGTTTCAGTTACCGGCCCCGGATCAAGGAGCGTGTCTCGCGCCTTGTCCTGCGATTCCCGACTCTTTTCTACTTGGGCTCGCTCGCGCTACTCACTTTGATCTTCCTGGCGCCTCTGATCGTCTATTTCCTGCACACCGGCGGGTCGCCCCACGCGGCCCTGCTCTTCGCGGTACTCGCGGTCCTCCCGGCAAGCGAGATGGGTCTGGGCCTGCTGAATCATTATATCGGATTTTTCCTGCGGCCCCAGGCGTTGCTCAAGATCGATACCGATCACGGCCTGACCGTCGGCGCGGGTACGATGGTCGTCGTCCCGACGCTTCTGACGAGCGAAGCGGTCGTCCGCGAACTGCTCGAGCGGCTGCAGGTGCATTACTTGGCCAATCAGGATCCGCAGATCTCGTTCGCCCTCCTCGGGGATTTCGGGGATGCGCCGACCGAAACGACTCCAGGCGACGCGGAGCTGCTCCGACTTGCCCAGGACGGAGTGGACGAATTGAACACTCGTTACTGCCAGAAGCCCGAGAAGCGATTCTTCCTCTTTCATCGTAGCCGTCGTTGGAACCCGACGGAACAGAAGTGGATCGGCTGGGAACGGAAGCGCGGCAAGATCCTCGAGTTCAATCGCTTGCTTCGGGGCGCCACGGACACGAGCTACCTCCCGTTCCACGCCGATCCGGCGCTGCTCGCGGGAATCAAGTACGTCATCACGCTGGACTCCGACACGCAGCTGCCGCGCGACGCTGCCCGCAAACTGGTCGGCACGATCGAACATCCTCTCAATCGGCCGGTCCTGTGCGCGATGCGAAGTCTTGTGGTCGCAGGTTACGGAATTCTTCAGCCGCGCATCAGCGTCTCGATGTCGAGCGCGGCGCGGACCCGCTTCGCACAGATATTCTCGGGCAATACGGGCCTCGATCCTTATACGACTGCCGTTTCGGACGTTTATCAGGATCTGTTCGGAGAGGGCAGTTACACGGGCAAGGGCCTCTACGTGGTCGATGCCTTCGAATCCGCGCTCGAGGGCCGGGTGCCCGAGAACGCGGTGCTGAGCCACGACCTCTTCGAAGGCTCGTATGCACGTTCGGGCCTGGTGACCGACATCGAGCTGATCGACGATTATCCAGCGGATTACGACACCTACTCCAAGCGCCAGCACCGCTGGACCCGCGGCGACTGGCAGATCTTCCCCTGGCTCTTCCCCAGGGTGCGGGACAGCGAAGGGCGGCGGGTCGCCAATCATCTTCCACTGATCTCGCGCTGGAAGATCTTTGACAATCTCCGACGCAGCCTCGTGCCTGTCTCCACCTGGATCTGCCTGATCCTGGCTTGGACGGTGCTGCCCGGCGCGCCGTTCCTTTGGACTCTGGCTCTCGTCCTGATGTTGGCTTTCCCGATTTACGCGCCAATGACGACAGGAACATTCCTGCGCCGCCGCGGACTCCCGTGGCTCGGGCACTTCAAGAGCGCCGCCAGGGAAACGCGCGTGCGGACCGAGCAGTTTCTTCTGATGCTCGCGCTGCTCTCGGAGCAGGCCGTGATGCAGGCCGACGCGGTCGTGCGCACGTTTTACCGCATGGCGATCTCTCGGAGGCGGCTGCTCGAGTGGGTCTCGTTCGCGCAGCTTTCGCATGCGCGGAAAAGCGGCTTCTCGCTCGGGTCCTGGGCGAGTCCGGGTCCGATCGTCGCTGTCCTGCTCGGGGCGTTCATCGTTCTCGAACGGGAGCCCGCCGCGCTCCGAGTTGCGGCACCGTTTCTCGTGGCCTGGTTCCTCAGCCCGCTCATCAAGGACTGGAGCAGTCAGCGCGCGAAAAGCCGCGAGGTCCCGCTCGGCGCCGAACAGATCCGCGTCTACCGCTCCTACGCGCGCCGTACCTGGCATTTCTTTGAGACGTTCCTGACGGCCGAGGACAACTGGCTCGCGCCCGATAACTTCCAAGAAGATCCGGAGCCGGTGCTCGCGCATCGAACCTCGCCCACCAATATCGGGCTGCAGCTCTTGTCCGCATCCGCCGCCTATGACTTCGGTTATATCGGTGCGCTTCAGTTCATCGAGTTGCTTGAGAACACGTTCGCGACCCTGGGCAAGCTGCAGGGCATCCACGGCCATCTCTTCAACTGGTACGATACGAAGACGCTGGAACCCTTGCGCCCCCAATACGTCTCGACCGTCGACAGCGGAAACCTCTGCGGCCACCTGCTCACTCTGAAGCAGGCCTGCCAAGATCTCGCGGCCCGCCCGTTCACCGGCCTGCAGTCCCGTGAAGGGCTCTTTGACACGCTCTCCCTGCTGCGCGCGGTAGTCTCGCAGGTGGGCGCGCTCTCGCAGTCGTCCACGATGGTGGCTCTGAAGCACCTAACCGACTCGATCGATGCCGCGCTCCTGCTCACGCGCGAGAGCGGCTGGGAGTCGCTCGCGGAGTGGGCCGATTTTCTGGAAAAGCTGCGCTTGAGCCTTCTTGAGGTCGAGGACATTCTGAACGCTCTGGCCGTCGGCGAGGAGCCCGCGACTTTCGCCGAGACCCGCGTCTGGATGACGGCCGCGATCCATCAGACCCGGCAGTTCGAGCGCGACTCGCGCGAATTCCCGTCGGAGGAGTCGCGCGCGCGCCTCGATACGATCATGAGCCGCTGCGACTCGATTGCGCTCGGCATGAATTTCCGTTTCCTATTCGACGAGTCCCGGAAGATCTTTGTGATCGGTTTCAACGTCGCGGATGGCCGACGCGACAACTCCTACTATGACCTGCTTGCGTCCGAGTCCCGTCTGGCGAGCTTCGTCGCCATCGCCAAGGGCGACGTGCCCAAGGAGCATTGGTTTCGCCTCGGCCGCCAGATGACGTCCGTCCACGGCGGGCGCGCGCTAGTCGCCTGGACCGCGACAATGTTCGAGTACCTGATGCCGCTCCTCACGATGCGCAGGTACGCGGACACGCTGCTGGACCAGACCTACCTTTCCGTCGTCGCCCGCCAGATCGAGTATGGCAAGCAGCGGGGTGTACCTTGGGGGATCTCCGAGGCCGGGTACAACGCGCGTGACCTGCAGTTGAACTACCAGTACGGGCCGTTCGGAATTCCAGGGTTGGGCTTGAAGCGCGGCTTGAGCGACGATCTGGTGATCTCACCTTATTCGACGATGCTGGCCGCGATGATCGCACCCTGGGCCGCGCTTGAGAATCTTCAGCGCCTGGAACGTCGGGGCGCGCTTTCGAAGTACGGCTTCTACGAATCGATCGACTTCACGCCCGAGCGGCTGCCCAAAAATCAGAAAAGCTTCATCTTGCGCTCGTTCATGGCGCATCACCAAGGGATGAGCTTGGTCTCGCTCGACAACCTATTGAACGGCTCCGTCATGCAGAAGCGTTTCCACGCCGAGCCGCTGGTGAAGGCGACGCAGCTCCTGCTTCAGGAGCGGATCCCGCTCGCCGTCTCCATTCGCCGACCGCGTGCCGAGGAAGTGCATGCGACCGCCGACCTCCGCTTCGCGCTGAATCCCGCGCCCCGGGTCTTCGCCGACGTGCATCTGCCGACTCCCCGGACCCAGCTGCTCTCGAACGGATCTTATTCCGTCATGGTCACTACGACCGGCGCGGGGTACTCGCGCTGCGGGCCTCTTGACGTCAGCCGCTGGCGCGAGGACGCAACGCGAGATCACTGGGGGCAGTATTTCTACATCCGCAACCGCACGAGCGGCCGCGTCTGGTCGGCTGGCTTCCAGCCGACTGAAGGCGTGATGAAGGAATACGAGGCGACCTTCTCGGAGGACAAAGTCGAGTTTTTCCGGCGCGATGGCAAGATCATCACGCACACGGAGATCATTGTCTCGCCCGAGGACAACGTCGAGCTCAGGCGGATTTCTCTGACCAATGAGGGGCCGGGGGACCGCGAGATCGAAGTGACGAGCTTCATGGAAGTGGTGCTCGCCAAGGCCGCCGACGAGTCAGCCCATCCCGCGTTCAGTAATTTGTTCGTGCAGACCGAGTTCGTCCCGAACGAGTGCGCGCTGCTTGCGACGCGCCGGCGGCGATCGAAAGAAGAGGCGCAAGTTTGGGGCTTCCACGTGCTCGTGACCGAAGGCGAGACAATCGGCGGCGTGCAGTATGAGACGGACCGCGCGCGGTTTCTCGGGCGCGGGCGGACGGCGCGCGACCCGCTTGTGATCCACGAGGAGCGCCCGCTCTCCAATACGGTAGGCTCGGTCCTTGATCCGATCTTCTCGCTCCGTGAGACGGTGCGCATCCCGTCTGGCGAGACGGTGCGTATCCTCTTCGCCACGGGCGTAGCCGGCTCGCGCGAAGAGGCGCTTCGCCTCACCGACAAATACCACGACATCCATATCTTCGCCCGCGAGGCCGAGATCGCATGGACGAAGTCGCAAGTGCAGCTCCGCCACCTGAATATTTCGACGGACAAGGCGCACAGCTTCCAGCGCCTCGCCGGCCGGCTGATTTACTCCGATCCTTCGCTCCGGCCGCGTTCGCATTCGCTTGCGCTCAACACGCGGAACCAGTCCGGGCTCTGGGCTTATGGGATCAGCGGCGATCACCCAATCATTCTCACGCGCATCAGCGACGAGAAGGACATGGCCATGGTCCGCGAGCTCCTGCATGCGCATGAGTACCTGCGGCTGAAGGGCCTCGTGGTCGATCTAGTCATCCTCAATGAGCGCGCGCCCAGTTACCTGCAGGCTCTCCAAGAGGAGCTGCAGAGGCAGATCCGCATGAGCGCGTCCCAATCGCTTCTCGATCGGCCGGGCGGGATATTTATTCGTCGCACCGATCTCCTGCCCGCCGAAGACGTGACGCTCTTGAAGTCCGTGGCCCGCGTCACCCTGAGCGCCGAGAAAGGCACGCTCGACGAACAGCTCACGCGCAGGCCGATCGAAGTCCAGTTCGCCGAAGCCTTCACTCCCCGAACGCCGCGGATCAATTACCCGGATTTGCATGAGCTCTTTCCGCCGCCTGCGGTCCCTAAGCTCGAGTTCTTCAACGGGCTGGGTGGTTTCTCGGAACAAGGCCGAAGCTACGTGATCGTCTTGAAGGAAGGGCAATGGACGCCTGCGCCCTGGATCAACGTGATCGCGAACTCGCTCGGATTCGGTTTTCTGGTCTCGGAGGCTGGCGCGGGTTACACATGGTCGACTAACAGCCGCGAAAACCGCCTGACTCCCTGGACGAACGACGCCGTCAGTGACGGGATCGGCGAAGCCATCTACCTGCGCGATGACGAGAGCGGCGCAATCTGGTCACCGACTCCGCTGCCGATTCGCGAGGCCGAAACCTACGTCATTCACCATGGCCAGGGTTACTCGCGCTTTGAGCATACGAGTAACGGCATCCAGCAGGAGCTGCTCGCGTTCGTCCCCCTCGATGCGGAGGTCAAGATCAGCCGGCTCCGGATCAAGAACGTCAGCGAGATGATTCGCAAGCTCACGGTCACGAGTTACGCGGAGTGGGTGCTCGGAACCCAGCGCCACGGCTCGGCGCCTCATGTGGTCACAGAGATCGACGAGGCCACTGGCGCGATCTTCGCGCGGAACGCTTATAATAACGAGTTCGCCCAGAGAGTGGCGTTCGCGCAGATCAATGAGACGGATCGGACTCACACCTGCGATCGCAAGGAGTTCCTGGGCCGGAATGGCGGCGTGGCCAAACCCGCTGCGCTTGCGCGCAAGGGACTGTCGG
>JAYVOO010000109.1:0-2409 GCA_043757905.1 Oligoflexia bacterium | reverse complement strand
GTACTGGATCGTATCGCGCGACATCTCGATATTGATCGGTTGCACCCAGGTCGCGCGCACGCCGCCCGCGTTCAACTCCGAACTGCTTAGCGCACCTTCCAAATCATAGTCGATCAGGGTCACGCTGGCTTTTCCCATGCGCGCGACATGCATCGCGACCGAGCTGCCGACGAGACCGGCACCGATGATCAGGACATCAGTCCGGTGGATTTCTCCTGCGAGATTTCCCTCCTCCCTATGGGGCAGCATATGGACCTGGGCTTACCACATGAGATTCGAGAATGTCTCTGCAATGATTTTGGGTTTTCCGGCCTCTTCCGCGACGTACAGGATCTTGGTGCCGGACGAGACATGACCCCAGCCACCGGACTTGAGCCGGGAGCGGTAGTTCTGCGTGAAGGTAATCATCGAGTACTTCGGGTGCTTAAAAAAGAGCACGTTCTCGGGCTTCACTTCGATGCTGGAATAGCGCTCGTTCAGCGAACCTTTGAAGGCCCGCCATGCCGCCAGGTCCTTTTTCTTGTCCACGAAGTCTGCGTGGTAGTGGCCGATGTACGAGTCCAGGTCTTTGGTTTCCCAGCTTTTGATCCACGTGTCGAAGAACGCGCGAAGCTGCGCGTCCTGCCCCGGCTTCAAGAAATCTTGGGTCAGCTCCGAGAACACGATCACCGGAGTCAGGCCGACCTTGATGTAGGGCTGGATCGCGCGGATCTCCTCGTTCTCAACCACGATGCAGCCTTCACTGTCGTAGGCCTGCTTCAGCCGCTCGGGCTCGTTCGTCGCGTGCAGCATGATATGCGAGCCGCGATGGCCGGCGATATCGTCGAAGGTGTTCGGGTAGTTCAATGGGAAAGCCATCGCCCCGAACTTGGGGCGAAGCCCCGGAGGCGTGCGCCTCGGTTGGAAGGTGTAGATACCTTCCGGAGTCTTGAGATCTCCCTCGTCCTGCTTATCGCCTTTGACCTTGCCGAGCGTCGCGTGGAAAGTCTTGAGGATCTTGTAGGCGCCGTCCACGTACTCGGTCACGTGCAGCGTATTGGTTTTCTTGTCCACGAGGATGGCGGTTTTCTGATTTCCCGCGAGCGCACTTCCACCCCAGATGGACGAAAGGGAAACGCTGCCTAAAACTAAGGCGATCTTGAAGCTCGAAGGGCGCGGGCTTGGCATGTAGAAAGATTGTAAGGAAGGGCGGAAGGGCAAGTCAAGCGGGCAGCATCAGCTATTTACCCGGAAGCTCCACACGCGCCCCAGCGCCTCGATCACGATCTTGCGGTTCATCTTGGACTTCCCGACCTTGCGATCCGCGAAGATAATCGGGAATTCCGTGATCTTGAATCCTTGACGGAAGGCACGGTACTTCAGTTCGATCTGGAATGAATAGCCGTCCGACCGAAGCGTCGCAAACTCGACTTTCTCCAGAACCTGACGTTTCCAGCCGTTGAAGCCGCCGGTGAAGTCGCGAATCGGCGCGCCCAAGATCATGCGTGAATAGAGGCTTCCGCCGCGGCTGATGATCTTGCGACCCAGGCCCCAATTCACCGTTCCACCGCCCGCCACATAACGCGAGCCGATGGCGACATCGCAGGTCTCGAGCTGCGTGAGCATGGTCGGCAGATACTTCGGGTCATGGGAGAAGTCGGCATCCATCTCGATAAACGCCTCGAATCCCTTCTCCATTCCCCACTTGAAGCCGCCGACGTAAGCGCTCCCCAGGCCCATCTTCTTCGGGCGATGGAGCGCATGCACGCGGGGATTCGCGCCGGCGAGCTGATCGGCAAGCTTGCCGGTCCCATCAGGAGAATTGTCATCCGCGATCAGCAGCTCGACGTGACTTGGAACGATCGCTAAAATCGCGTCCACCAACGGCTTCAGATTCTCGATCTCGTTGTAGGTGGGAACTACGATCAGCGTGAGCATCAAAACGGAATATCATCTTCCGTAAAGGAAGGCGCATCGCCGGGGCCGGCGCCATGCATTTCCATCGGTGGCATGGCCGAGTTGTCGCGGCCAGGGCCTGCCGACGAACCGGTCCGCTGCGGCTGATCCGCGCCTGCGCCCGCGCCGCCGCCCAGGAACTGGACAGTCTGCGCCTGCACTTCGGTCGTGTACTTCTTCACATTGTCTTTGTCCTGCCACTCACGGGTCTGCAGGCGTCCCTCGACGTAAGCCTGGCGGCCCTTGGTCAAGTACTGGCTGCAGAGTTCAGCGAGCTTGCCCCAGACCACAATCCGGTGCCACTCGGTGCGCTCCTGCTTTTGGCCGGACTTGTCCACCCAGCTCTCATTCGTCGCAATGCTGAAGTTCGCGACCGCGGCGCCTGAAGGCGTATAACGCACTTCCGGATTCTGCCCCAGTCTCCCCACCAAAATCACCTTATTAACTGACATGACCGAAGCATTAACGTTCAGG
>JAYVOO010000108.1:0-2417 GCA_043757905.1 Oligoflexia bacterium | reverse complement strand
CGTACTTCCCCGCCGACACTGCCGTCAGCGGTATGCTCGGTATCTACTCGAAGCTTCTGGGCGTGAACTTCACCGAGGTCGCGGGCGTTCCAATTTGGGTCAGCGGTGTCAGGCTATTCCGTCTTGAAGATCCGTCGAACGGCGCGGCGATCGGCTTCCTCTACGTCGATCTCGCCGCGCGCGCCGGTAAGCTGGATGAAGCGCGCGTCTTCCCGCTTTCGGCGGCGAGGGCAGCCTCGGGCGGGGCTTTCAGCAAACCCGTCTCGGCCGTGGTCGCGCGCTTCGAGGCAAATCTCTCGCCGGACGATGTCCGCGCGCTCGTCGGACAGGTGGGCGCAGCCCTTCAGCAGCTCCTCTCGCGCGCACCTTACGCAAGCCTGGCAGGCGCGGCCGTCGCGCAGGACTTCTTAGGGGCTCCGGCCCAGTTGTTCGAGAACTGGTCGGAAAACTCGGCATTCCTGAAAGCCGTATCGAACGGCAAGCTCACGACCGCGCTCGCCGACAAGCTTGCGTCGGCCTCCGCCTTCAACCGCGGCTACCGGTACGCGATCTCGTTGCTCGCGGCGACCGGAGATCTCAAGTTCCACGGCCCGACCGCCGTGAATGATCCTTCCGCGGAGTACGACGCGCTTTATGAGAGCCTGACCGGCATCGCGGCCCTTTCCGGAAACCGATCGCTCGCGGGCTTCAGCCCGTTCCTGGACGGCTCCGGGCGCGACGGCGCGTATTACGGCCTGCTCTGGTCGGAACTTCGCGCGACCGATCTCTTCACCGTCTTCGAATCCAAGGGGCTGACGAGCGCCGCAACTGGGGCGAGCCTCCGAAGCGCCATCCTCGAGCAAGGCAAGCTCTCGGACCCAGCTAGTTTGATGAAGGCGTTCTTGGGCCGTGATTCGAGTAATGCTGCTTTCCTCAAGCGCCTCGCGCTTTGAGGAACCGGAGACCTTCGACATAGGACTTCCAGCCGAGTCCCGAGATCTGCGTCTCGCAGACCGCAGCGATGACGGAGATCTTTCGAAACTTCTCGCGCTTCTTGATGTCCGAGAGATGCACCTCGACGGTCGGCAAGCTCACGGACGCGATCGCGTCCCTCAGCGCATAAGAGTAGTGCGTGAACGCCGCCGGATTGATCACAATTCCATCCGCCCATTTCCGATGCTCGTGGATGAAGTCGATCAGCTCGCCTTCGTGATTCGACTGGAGGATTCTGAGCGTCGCGCCGAGCTTCCTGGCCTCGGCCTTGAGAAGCGCGTTGATCTGGGCGAGCGTTTGCTTACCGTAGGTTTCAGGCTCGCGCTCGCCGAGCAGGTTCAGATTCGGTCCATGCAGCAGCAGAATCTTCATGCTCAACGCTTCCTTATGATTTCCACGGCCTGCAGGATCTCGGCGTCCGTGACCGTCGAGTCGAGCGTGATCTTGCCGAAGTCCTTGAGCAGCACGAAGCGCACGCGACCTGCCGTCTTTTTCTTGTCCTGTCGGATGAACGGCAAGAGCTTGGCCGGCTTCAACCCTTTGGGATAGGACGGGGTCGGCAACTGCGAGAGCAGGCCGTCCATCTCACGCGCCAGCTCGCGGTTCAGATGGCCCTTGATCACCGAGAGCTCGGTCGCGACGCGCATTCCGAGCACGATCGCCTCGCCGTGTCGATAACGCTGGTAGCGCGTGATGCTCTCGAGCGCATGTCCGACTGTGTGGCCAAAGTTCAATGCGTCGCGAATGCCCTTGCGGTCGAGTTCGTCCTTCTCGACGACTCGCGCTTTGCGTTCAGCGCATTCGGAGATCGCGTCGACCAGAAGTGAATTCTTGGGGCCGTCCACTGTGAGGAGCGACTTCCAATTCTCCTTGAGTAGCCGAAAGAACGAGCGGTCGCCGATCATTGAGTACTTCACGATCTCACCCAGCCCTGAGGCCAACTCGCGCCGGGGCAAGGTCGTTAGCGCCGACATCTCGCAGAGCACGAGCGCTGGCTGATGAAATGCACCGATCAAGTTCTTGCCCAGCGGATGATTGATCCCGGTCTTGCCGCCAATGGAGCTATCGACCTGCGCAAGCAAGGTTGTCGGCACGCCCACCCAGCGGATTCCGCGAAGGAAAGTCCCCGCGAGAAACCCCACCGCATCGCCGATCACCCCGCCGCCCACGGCGAAGATCACGGAATTTCGATCGGCGCCCGCTTTGAGGAGCTTGCCGTAAAGCGGGAAGATCTTTCCGAAGTCCTTGAGCGCCTCGCTCGCCGTCAATTCGAAGAGCGTGATCTGCCAGCCCTCGTGCTTGAGCGCCGTGATGAGCGCGCGCGCGTGCCGCGCAACCCGGCGATCCGCGAAGACGAAAGCTTTGCTCGCTCCGTCCTTCTTGAGTGTTGCCGCGGCCGCTGGAAAAAGCCCGTCCCCGACCCAGATCTCGTAAGCGCGCTCGGC
>JAYVOO010000107.1:0-2423 GCA_043757905.1 Oligoflexia bacterium | reverse complement strand
GCTTTTTCAAGCCTTGGGCAGGGCCGGCAGGAGTCCGGGTGGGCGGGCGAGAATACATAACGGTTGAATACTCAGTTTTGCCTGAATCCGCCATTGTTTTCCGGCCGTCCGGCCGTAAAATGGAGAAATGGCCCCCAAAGACCCCTTCAGCGAAGACGAGCCAACTGACCCGGGCGTTCTGTCCATCCGTCCCCAGCTGACCCCGTCGCGGGTGAGCGCTATCTCGAAGATGCCGGACCTCGGGCCGCTCGCGCCGCTCATGCAGGATCTCGCGGTCACCGAGATCATGGTCAATGACCTCCGGAACATCATGGTCGAGCGCAAGGGCAAGTTGACGAACGCTGGCATCCGTTTCCAGTCCCTCGACGACTTGAACCGGATGGCGCGCAACATCCTCGACGTCACGGGCCGGGTACTCACACCTGAGCACCCCTATGTCGACGTGATGCTGCCCGACGGCTCGCGCGTAAACCTGATCGGACCGCCCCTATCCGCCGGCGGTATCTGCCTCACGTTCCGCCGGCCAGCGGTCAAGCGCTTCACCCTCGAATCTCTCGTGAATGCTGGCACGATGGACGCGAAGATCTCGTTCTTCCTGAGCGCCTGCGTGGCGGGCCGAACCAATATCCTGATCTCGGGCGGCACCGGCGGCGGCAAGACCGTGCTCCTGAACGCGCTCTCGTCGTATATCGGCAAGGACGAGCGGGTCGTGACGATCGAGGACACGCCCGAGCTCGTCATCCCGCACGCCAACAGCGTAAAGCTCCAGACCAAGCCCCAGTCTCCGGGCTCCGCGCCGATCGCGGCTCGAGAACTCGTGGCCAACGCGCTTCGCATGCGCCCGGACCGCATCATTCTGGGCGAGTGCCGCCGCGGCGAAGCTTTCGACATGCTTCAGGCGATGAATACCGGACACTCGGGCTCCATGAGCACACTGCACGCCAACTCGGCCCGCAGCGCCCTCTCGCGCCTCGAGACCCTCTGCCTGCTGGCTGGGACGGATCTCCCGCTCCTCGCGGTCCGTAAGCAAATTTCCGAGGCGCTCGATCTGATCGTCCAGATCAAACGCTTCCGCACGGGCGTACGCAAGATCGTAAACGTAAGTCAGCTGACCGGAATGGAAGGCGAGACTATCCTCCTGCAGGAGCTTTTCATCTCCGATCCGCACGATCCCGACGCCTCCTTTCGCTGCACCGGCTACGTCCCCACCTTCATGGACCGGCTGCGCGACGAAGGTGTGGACTTTCCCTCCGACTTCTTCGCCTGAGCTGCTTGCCAGACCCTTCCACCGGTGGGAGACTAAGCTGCATGAAACCCGTCATTATCACCTGCGCGATCACCGGAGCCGAAACCACTCGCGAGAAGCAACCTAACTTGCCGATCACGCCCGCCGAGCAGGCAAAAGCGGCGAAAGAAGCGGCCGACGCGGGCGCCTCGATCATCCATCTGCACGTGCGCGAGGACTCGGGCAAACCCACGCAGGAGCTTGCGCGCTTCAAGGCTTCGATCGACGCCATCCGGGCGGCCGCGCCCGGCATCATTATTCAAATCTCAACCGGAGGCGCGATCGGAGAATCGATCGAGAACCGCGCCCTGCCTCTCTCGCTCAAGCCTGAGATGGCGTCGCTCAACTTGGGCACCATGAATTTCGGAGACGAGGTTTTCTTCAACCATCCGCGCGACATTGTCGGCTTAGCCTCGCGCATGCATCAGAGCGGCGTGGTGCCTGAGCTCGAGATCTACGAGATCGGCATGCTCGAAAGCGCTTTCCGCCTCGCCAAGCAGGGCATTCTCCGGGAGCCCCTGCACTTCCAGTTCGTGCTGGGCGTGCCTGGCGGCATGTCGGGCGAAACCCACAATCTCATGGCGCTTCTGACTGTTCTGCGCGCGGGTCTGGCAGGCACGCCGATCGACGACGTCCACTGGGGTGTCGCCGGCGTCGGCCGCTACCAGCTACCGCTCGCGTCTCAGGCGCTTGTCTTGGGCGGCCACGTTCGGGTGGGCTTCGAGGACAATATCTTCTACCGCAAAGGCGAAGTCGCGACCTCTAACGCCCAGCTTGTGGACCGCGTTTCGCGCCTGGCCCGAGAGCTCGGGAGGCCGGTGGCCACGCCGGCTCAAGCGCGCGAGATGCTAGGAATCCGCTGATGCCGAATGCGCGAAGTCCGCACCTCTTCGGGCTGGCCGCGCTCGGCTTCTTGTACGCGTACGCACTCATGGTCATGCCCAAGGCCGTTCAGGCCGAAGTGACCCTTAAAAGCGGAGTATTCTCGCAGAAATTTATCGACTCCGTCGAGCCCGGCAGCCTCAAATACGCGATCACGAGAACCTATAACTCCAAGTACGGGCATCGGGGGATATTCGGCCATCGCTGGCTGAGCGAGCTTGAGACCGTACTGACGGCGGGCCCAGGCGACAAGATC
>JAYVOO010000106.1:0-2423 GCA_043757905.1 Oligoflexia bacterium | reverse complement strand
TCGAGCCGGCTGGCCGACTTCCCGACTTGCATCGCGTCGGGGTACCCGATATGATTTTAAAAAATGGAGCAAAAACAGCGGTTTTTCATCTATGGCCGTAAGGAGATGGGGGTACTGGTTCTCCTGGGCCTGCTCGTCGCCGTTTTTGCATTCACACTGGGCGTTCATCTCGGCAAGCGCGTGATCCCGAAGGTGGGAGGCACCCCGGTTGCCGATGCCTCGACGCTTCCCACGCTCCCCGACAAGGTTCCCAATCAGCAGGAGATCAGCGAAGAATCCAAGAACACCGGCCAGCATGCCGACGAGGCGCTCGGGCAAGCTCTCCACGAGGAAGTGCTCAAGACCGGAATCAAGCTCGACCAAGGCAAGCCGATGGAGCTGCCCAAGGAAGTCGCGAAAGTAAAAGCGCGAGAGGAAGTCGCGCCCGAACCGCGCCCCGTTCGCACGTCGGTCGCCGCAGTTCCGGGCAAGTACACGCTGCAGATTGGATCCTTTCCGAGCCTGCGCGAGGCGCAGCAGTCGATCTCGGCTCTACCCGAGCACGGCCTCAAACCTTACATCCGCTCGGCCGAGATCAAGGGTAAGGGCAAGTGGTTCCGCGTCTTCGCGGGAAGTTATTCGACCCGGATGGAAGCCGAGACCGCCGGAGAGCAGCTCAAGGCTGAGCGCACGATCAATTCATTCGTCATTAGTAAGCTGACTGAATAATTCGACAGAAAGACTAACAATGGCCAAGCAGGCGATTCAGCGAGTAGAAAAACCTTGGGGTTACGAGCTCATCTGGGCGAAGACGGGCGATTACGTCGGAAAGATCCTCCACGTCAACAAGGGCCACAAGCTCTCGCTCCAGTACCATCGCATCAAGGAAGAGACGATTTTCCTCGCGAGCGGTAAGATGACCTTCGTCTATGAGAACGAGAAGGGCGAGCTCGAGGAGATTTCGATGTCCGCCGGCGAAGCCCATCACATCCCGACCGGAAAGAAGCACCGGATGATCGCGGTCGAGGATTGCGATATCTTCGAAGTCTCCACGCCCCAACTGGAAGACGTGGTTCGGCTTGAGGACGGTTACGGGCGCAAGGGGACATGAGCAAGCCCCCGAAGGCGAACCTCTTCCTGGTGATCATGGCGGGAGGAAGCGGCACGCGGTTCTGGCCCAAGAGCACCGCGCGCAGGCCGAAGCAGCTGCTGTCTTTTGGACCGGTGGGCGGCGGCGCCAAGCATAGCGACTCGCTGCTGCGCGAGACTCTCAAGCGTTTCGATTCCCTCGTTCCGAAGGCCCAGCGCATCGTCGTGACGACCGAGCTCCTGGCTGCGCCGATCTCCGACGACGCGGGCGCGGGCGAGGTCACGGTCCTCGCCGAGCCCCAAGGCCGCAACACCGCTCCGTGCGTCTACTGGGCCGCGCAGGAGATTTACAAGCGCGACCGCAAGGGCGTCATGCTCGTGATGCCCGCCGATCATTTCATGTCGCATCCGAACGAGTTCAAGGCCACGGTCGCGAGGGCCGCGGATTGGGCGTTCAACCACGACGATCTCGTCACGCTGGGCGTACAGCCCATGCGCGCTGAAACCGGCTATGGCTACTTGAAGACCGGCAAGCCCGTGGGTGACCAAGGGGCGCTTCGGGTGGAGGCTTTCGTCGAGAAGCCCAACCTCAAGAAGGCCGAGGAGTTCGTCTCCTCTGGTGACTATTACTGGAATGGCGGGATGTTCCTCTGGCGTGCGGACGTGATCCTGAAAGCTTTCGATACTCACATGCCTGAGATGAAGACCCACTGGGAAGCCTCGCAAGGTAACGCGCAGGCGGCCTATCCGAAGCTCACCGCGACCTCGATCGATTACGGCGTGATGGAGAAGGCCAAGAACGTCGTCACTTTCCCGCTGGATTGCGGTTGGGACGACGTGGGCAGCTGGACCTCGCTCGAGGGACTGGCGGGTTTCCTGAACGCCCGCAAGGGTGGGAATATCGTGACCGCAGGCGAGATGGTCGCGGTCGACTCGATCGGAAACATCGTCGACGTACCCGGCAAGCTCGTCGCTCTCCTGGGCGTGAATGACTTGATCGTGGTCGAGGCCGGCGAGTCACTCTTGATCGCCTCCAAAGAGCGCGCGCAGGACATCAGGCTGATCGTGGAGCAAGTCAAGAAGGTGCGGCCGGACCTTACTTAGTGCCCTTGGACTTCTGCTCGTTGACCGCGAGAATCGCAATGGCGACGCGCTGGAGCTTGTGAGCTTTGAGGAACGAGTCCACTTCGATGGAGGTGAAGACTTCCGTCCGGGTTTTGAGATTCGCCTGCGTGCAATAGCCCAAGCGGACCAGCTCCTCGAAATCCTCGAGCTTGAAAAGTTCTTTAGCGCCTTCGGCGCCGCTGGGATTGCGAATTTGGGCAAGGTTCGCGGTGGCAATGCCGGAGGCGTCC
>JAYVOO010000105.1:0-2429 GCA_043757905.1 Oligoflexia bacterium | reverse complement strand
GAAAGCTTTCCGGAATCGATCCTGCTGATGTCCAGCATATCGTCGATCAGCCGGCCAAGCCGATCAATCTGGCGATCGTTATGATCAACGAACTTCTGTACGCGCTCGGGATGGATCGCCTGCGGATCGCCCCGTTGAAGGTTGCGTCCGAGAAGCTGGGTCTGGAGTTTCAGGGATGTGAGCGGTGTCTTGAGCTCATGGCTCGCGATAGAGAGGAACTCGTCGCGCGAGCGGACCGCCTGCCGAAGCGCCTGCTCACCGCGCCGGCGTTCCGTTACGTCGAACGAGCAGCCTGCCATCCGTACGGGTTTGCCCTCGTCGTCGCGGTAGAGGTTACCTTTCGTGAAGACCCAGTGGACGCTGCCGTCGCCCCAGAGCACGCGGTACTCGAGGAGATAGTCGCGCTCGCCCGCCACCGCGTCCTGAATTGCCTTTGCGACTAACGCGCGGTCGTCGGGATGGATAAACTGCGGGAAGTCTTTGGCCGTGAATGAGCTGAGATTTTGTTTCAGCCCGTAGAGAGTCTCGTGCAAGGGCGAGCGCCAGACCTGGTCGGTCGCGATATCCCATTCCCAGGAATGCATGTTCGCCGCTTCAAGAGCCAAGCGGAAGCGCTCCTCGCCCCACGCTTGAGCCTTGCGCGCGGCAAAGACCCGTTCACTGAAAACGCTGAAGAGACTTCCCGCGATCGTAAAGATCCCGAGACCGATGGCCTCCTGGAGATTTTCGACCCGGAAAGTATGAAAAGGGGGAATGAAGAAATAGAGCGCGATCAAGGCAGCTGTCAGCGTCGCAATAAAACCGCAGACGAAGCCTCCGATCTGAGCTGCGAAAAACACTGCAGGATAGAGGAAAAGGAAGGTCCTCTCGCCCACCAGTGGATTGAGCCAAATCTGCAAGCATAATGCGAGCCCAACGATCGCGAATCCCAGAAGGTTTCTCGCACCCCTTTTTAATGATACCCGCTTCATTTGGCTGAATTACCATATTTTACCAATCCGAAAGCCGACAAATCACGCTGGTCATAACGCGATGCTGCGTGTAGGTTGGGCCCCATGAACGGATTTCAAGACCTCAAGCTCATCGACCCCATTCTCAAAGCAGTCCTGGCCGAGGGTTACACCACCCCGACCCCTATCCAGCAGCAGGCCATTCCCCGCATTCTTATGCAAGAAGATATTCTCGCCTGCGCTCAGACAGGCACCGGTAAGACGGCCGCTTTCGCCCTGCCCATTCTGCAACTTCTGACTGAGCGTGGCCGCGCCGCGGGCGCGAAGCATGCGCGCGACATCCGCTCACTCATTCTCACCCCGACGCGCGAGCTTGCATCTCAGATCGGTGAAAGCTTCACAAATTACGGCAAGGGCCTGGACATCCGCAACGCGGTGATCTTCGGCGGCGTTTCACAGAACCCTCAGGTCGCGGCGCTTCGCAAGGGACTGGACGTGGTGGTGGCCACCCCGGGCCGGCTGCTCGACCTGATGGAGCAGCGCCTCGTCCGCTTCGACAATCTCGAGATCTTCGTCCTCGACGAAGCCGACCGGATGCTCGACATGGGCTTCATTCACGACGTTCGCCGCATCATCTCGGCGATTCCCAAGATCCGCCAGACGCTCTTCTTCTCGGCGACCATGCCGCCCGAAATCAGCCGGCTCGCGGGCGAGATCCTGACGAACCCCTCGCGCATTGAGGTCACGCCGGTGGCGACGACCGCCGAGAAGATCTTTCAGGCCCTTTTCTTCGTTGAGAAGAACCAAAAGATGTCGCTTCTCATCCACCTGCTTGGAGATCCGCGCGCTTCACGCGCGCTGGTCTTCACGCGCACCAAGCGCGACGCGAACCGCGTTGCCGAGTCGTTGGTCAAGGCCAAGATCGGCGCGGCCGCGATTCACGGCAACAAGTCGCAGGGCGCGCGCGAACGTGCGCTCGACAGCATCAAGACGGGCGAGACCCGCGTTCTCGTCGCCACCGACATCGCCGCGCGCGGGATCGACATTGACCAAGTTACGCACGTCTTCAACTTCGACATCCCGAACATCCCCGAAAGCTACGTTCACCGGATCGGCCGCACGGCCCGCGCCGGAAACGAAGGCATGGCAGTCTCGTTCTGCGCCCCCGACGAGCGCGGCTTCCTGAAGGACATCGAACGCCTGATCCGCATGCAGATCAAGCTGATGAAAACGCCCGAAGGTCTTACCACTGAAGCCCGCCGAAGCGGCGGCGGTGGAGGAGGGGGCGGCGGACGGCGTCCATCCCGTGGCGGCGGTGGGGGCGGTCGAGGCGGCAGTGGCTCGGGCCGCGGAGGCGGCGGCGGCAGCAGCCGTCGCCCGCGCGGTCGTCGGTAGCTCCTCTTAGTTCGCGGCCTTCGGTGCTTGCATCAGTTCTTGGCGGATCTTCTCCGCGCGCGGATCGATCCCGGTGCGGTCGAC
>JAYVOO010000104.1:0-8936 GCA_043757905.1 Oligoflexia bacterium | reverse complement strand
TGGGTTTCGACATTAGCGGCCTCCCTGCGAGTTGGTTCCGGCAACGAGGATCTGCAGGAGTTTTTCGGCGTCGGTGATGCCGTAGCCGAACATGAAGTTTTCTTCGGTCGCGCCGAGCTCGGCGATCCGGCGGCGGGGGACTGGCGAGGAGATCTGCAGGAGCTTCTCGGCGTAGCGCTCCTTCGCAATGGCCTGGTCTCTCTGCGAGAGGGCCGTTGAATCCGCGATCACCTTGTCGGAGACTTCCTTGGTCTCCGCGGCGGTGCCGAAGAAGATCGGCTTATACTGGGAACTCGAGATCTGAGCGTTGGTCACGACGATCTGGCCTTTGGGCTTTTTGTCCTCTTCCAGCTCGTTGACCGAAGCGACGATTTCCTGGATGGTGTCCGTGGGATCACTGCCAAGCTCGGCGTCAGTCAGATGCGCGATCAGGAAGAGCTTCTTCTGACCGTCCTTGAGAGCCAATTTCTCATGGATGAGCTTCTGGACTTCTTTGAACGCGAGATCGGTATTGGTACCGCCGACGGAAACGGGCGTGATCCATTGCGTGACTCCTTCGACCTTGGGAAGGTCCTTACCATCGAGCTCGCTTAGGGAGACGAATGCGCTGCCCGTGACCGCGTTGAGTAGAAACTTGACGCCGCGGTTATAGCCGATGACTGCGATCTCGACGCGATCAGTGGGGATGCCGTTGTCGCTATTGTTCTCGATCAGGGTGCGGATCGCCTTGTTGGCGACCTTTGCAATCGTGGCGGCGCGCGTGGAGCCGTCAAACGGTTCCTTTGTCGAGTCGGATTGGTCGAGGACCAGGATCACGCGAGTCGGGTTTTTCTCGGTTCCTCGGATGATGCGGCCTTCGATGCGCGGAACGACCACGTCACCTGCAGACCCGGCTGCGGCCGAGACTTCCGCTTCCTTGGGGACCTCAGGCTTCTTGGCGGCCTCCACTTCCTTCGCTTTCGTCAGCTCTTCGAGCAGGGAAGCGCGTGCGGTTTCGACGGGGGCGGCGCCAGCCGTGGCCTTCTTGTCTTTTCCGCCGAAGAGCCCGCGAAGCAGGCGTTCACCGATGGTCGCGGCGTTGGCATGGGGGGCGGCAAGTGCTGCGGCAAGGACGAGGATCGTGGTGATTTGGGACTTCTGCTTTTTCATGACTAACTCCTGGGTTTTTGCGGTCGTTGGTTTAGAGGCGGGGAACCTTGAATCGGATCAGAGTGGTGTCGTCTTCCGTCAGCTCGGAGCGATCCTCGAACAGGCCGTCGTGAGCGAGCCGCATGAAATCTCGCAGCTCGTTGCGGTTCTTGAAGTTGGAAAGCACTGAAAAGGGATCGCGCTTGGCTTTGACTTCCGCGAAGACCCACTGGGCGAGCGCGTCGGTCAGCATGAAGACCTCGTCCCCCTCCTGAACCTGGAAGTCGCGGGTCGTGACCTGCTCGGGCTCTCCCTTGGCGAGGAAGAAGTCGGGGCGTCGGGGCTTGCCATCCGAGGTCTTGAAGTCCTCAATGCTCGTCGCCGGAAAGGGGCGCACCTCGCCTCCGCGCTTGATGAAGATGCAGGCGTCGCCGGTCGCGGTCACCTTGAGGTTGCCGCGCGTGAGCTCGGCGCCGACGAAGGTCGCGTAGCTCTGCCACTTCTTGTCTCTGTTCTTCTCAAGCTGGCTACGCTCCACGATGGTATCGAGGGTGGCCTGGGTCCAGTCATTCTGGACCTCTTCCTGGAATTCACGGAAGCTCCGCTTCTTCTCGACCCATCGGCGAACGAGTGACTGGGCTAGGGTCTCCGAGAAGTCGCTGAAGCGGCTTGCCCCGTCCGCAATCGCGAAGCGGAGGTTCGCGAGGTTGGTCGCGAGCGCGTCTTGTGAGATGTCGTCTTTTGGGACGTTGAAGCCCATGATCTCCATTTCCTTCTTCAGCCTTGCCAATCGCAAGTCACGCGGGTCAATGCGCGGGCCCAAGTCGCGTGTCGATAGCAAGGTCTCGTAGCGCTTGAGTACCGTCGCCTGCTTTGCCTCGAGCGTGCTGATCTCGGCCGGCAGCGCCTGAAAAGCTTCGACGAACTGGTCGACGACTTCCCGATCGGAGGCCGTGCCTTGCGCAAGCTCGGAGCGCAGCTCCTCGGCTGCGAATTTCTCGCGTTCGGTAGTCTCGCGCTCGCGCTTCAGGCGCTCCACGATCCCGCGCTTGTCGCCAAGCTCTCTCTCGAGGCGATCCACCTCGTTGTGGTGATCGGCGACAAGGACCAGGGAGCGTGCGACCGGCGCAACCTTCTGGACAGTGGTTTTCGATAGCTCTGACTTATTCTTCTTTCCGAAGATGGAGTTGAGGACGGAATAGAAAAGGCCGCCGGTTTCCTTCGAGCTTTCTTTCGCCACTTGAGTGAGTTTCTGCGTTTCGCCCGTCGCGGCTGACTGGCTGGCGGTTCTCGCGCGCTCAAGCTCGCTGATCCGGCCGACCGTGTTCCGCGATTGCTCACCCCCCTGGCTGATTTCGCTCTGGAGCCGAGAGATCGTGCCATCAAGGTCGCCCAGGCGGCCTTCCTTTTCGCGAAGCGCGCGCTCGAGTTCTTCGACTTGGCCACGGCTGTCGTTGATCAGCTTCCGGAGGCTATCGGCTTTGCGCTGGAAGTAACCCGTACGCGCTCGTCCGGAGAGGGAGCGGGGGGTAACGCTCCTCTCTCCGGCAAGTGCTGAGCTTGCGATCAGAATCCAGATCAGCAGCATCGCCCGAGAGGGGGGTGTGGGGGTTGAGGCGTGCTGCTTGGGGGTGGGTAGCTGGATAGTTTTCATGACCGGGCTCCTAATAAAAACGTTTTACTCAGATTAACGCGGAACGTCAACAAATTAGTGTAATACTCTAAAAAAATTGTTTTCGACTCGATTAAACTCGTGCTTCAATCGACCGATAAGGATGGGGATATGGCAATAAAATCAAAGATTTCGCACCGCCCCGGGAAGGACGGAAAGTCCAAAGGGGACATCACGCGGGAGAAACTCCTCAGCGCGGCGATCGGCGTCTTCTCGAAGAAGGGCTTCGGCGAAGCCAGTTTCCAGGACGTCGCGGACGCGAGCGGCCTCAAGCAAAGCTCAATCTTCTATTACTTCAAAACCAAGGAAGCGCTCATCGAGGCGGTGATGCGCGAAGTGATCGGCCGGGGACGCGAGGTGATCCGGTTCAAGCTCGACATTCGGGACGACGCTTTCACGAGGCTTTTGAAGTACTTTCGCGCAACCGTCGAATGGGCCGAGGAGAATCCCGAGGACTACCAAATGCTCCTGCTGCTCTATTATTTCGGAAGCGTGCGCAAGGAGTTCTCTCGGCTCTACGCGGAGATCCTGAAGACCGCTCGCGAGCGCGTGCTCGAGATCCTGCTCGGAGGCGAGCGGGAGAGTCTTTTCACGCTGCCTCTCGGAGCCGAGAAATCGGCCGAGCTGCTGCACGACGCGCTGGTTGGAGCCATGGTCAACGCAGTCAGTGTAAGACGTTCGGGCTCGGCAATGGCGCAGACCCCGGGGAAGTGGGACGATTACATTCGCCTGGTCACAGGCTACCGGCCAAAACAGGCTCCAACTGATTGAAATTAGGATATCCGAGTCAAGCCACTTGACGGGCTGGTTTGATGTTTCGAAGGATGGCTTCCAGCAACTCGTGGACCTGCACGGGCTTTGAGACGTAGTCGCTCATCCCGGCTTCCAAGCACTTCTCACGGTCACCCTTCATCGCGTTAGCAGTCATTGCGATGATCGGGATCGCTGGGTCTTTCAGCGTGAGGCTAGCGCGGATGGCGCGAGTCGCCTGATAGCCGTCCATCTCGGGCATCTGGCAGTCCATCAGTACCAGGTCGTAGGGCACGTTTCTCAGGGCGTCCAGGGCCTCGCTCCCATTGGCAACAGCATCGATGTGGATCCCGTTCTTCTCAAGAATTCTGATCGCGATCTTCTGATTGACGAGGTTGTCTTCGGCCAGCAGCACGCGGATTCGCTTGCCGTCCAACGCAAGTGGGCGAGGCCGTTGTTCTTCTTCCAGCGGCTCGGGTGCAAGCTGGAGGGAACGCTCGAGCGGCAGAGTGAACCAGAACGTCGAGCCTTGATCAGGCGTGCTGCGGACCCCGATCTCGCCTCCCATTAAGTCGACCAGGTGCTTGCAGATGGACAAGCCGAGTCCAGTGCCACCGAAGCGGCGGGTCGTTGAAGCGTCTGCCTGGCTAAACGCACGGAACATTCGGCCCTGGGCCTCGAGAGGGATACCGATGCCCGTGTCGGTAATCTCGAAGCAGAGCCCTTGGCGCTCTGAGAGCGGGCTAATCTCGAGGCTGATGCGGCCTTTCGGCGTAAATTTGATCGCGTTATTGATGAGATTCATGAGGAGCTGCCCGATTCGAGTCGGGTCTCCTCTGTAGCGCGCGCCCGCGAGCGTTTCGTCGAAATGAGTATAGAAAAGCAGGCCTTTCGCCTTCGCGCTGTAGGCGAGAGTCCGCTCGACGTTACGGACTTGCGACTCGAGCGTGAAATCCACCTCCTCGATCTGCATTTTTCCGGCTTCGATCTTAGAATAATCCAGGACGTCGTTGATGAGGGTGAGGAGCGTGTCGGCGGAACTACGGATCGTCTCAGTGAACTCGCGTTGCTCCCGGTCCAGGTCGGTGTCGAGCAGTAGTCCGGTCATCCCGACGACTCCATTGATGGGTGTCCTGATCTCGTGGCTCATTGTCGCGAGGAACTGGGACTTCAGTCGCGTGGATTCGAATGCTGCTTCCACCTGCGCCGTTGCGTTCGCGCGTTCGACCGCGTTCTGGCGCGCCTCAGTCACGTCGATGAAATTCGCGACGCGGTAGAGGATCTCGCCTTCGGGGGATCTCACCGCCGTCACGTCCGCCATCACTAGGAAAGCTTTTCCGTCGGGACCTATATGTTCGGCTTCGTAAGTGTAGTGGTCGCTAGCCGAGAGCTCGCGGACACTCTCGCCCGCTTTCTCGGTGAGGACGCTGGCTGATTCACGGCCAACCCAGTGGCTCGCATTCTTCCCGTGCATCACCGCAAACGCCGCGTTCACTTCCAAGATTCGGCCGTCCGCCTGGGAGATGCTCATCCCCCAACGCGCGCTCTGGAAAACCTGTTCCCATTTGCGAAGCTCCATCTGCTGCTTCTTGCGCTCCGAGATGTTCATTGAGATGGCCACGATTCCCGTGACCGAGCCCTCTTCGTCGAAGGTAGGCGAGTAGATCGTGTCGAACCATTCCCCCTTGGACTGGACCTCCATCTGCACGGTTTCGCCTGCGAGCGCTCGTCGGACGTTGGCATGGCCCTGGAGGTTCTCAGGGCTGATCTCAAAGTAGCTCGTGCCTACGAACTGCCCTGGAGTCACGCCTAAGGTTTTTAAGCCATGGCCTTCACTGAAGGTGATCTTGCCCTCGCGATCCAGCGCCCAGAGGATCGCGGGAGCGTTCGAGATCACGACGTCGGTCCTTTGCTTCATCGCCAGGAGCTCCGCCGTGCGCTCGGCGACTTTGATCTCGAGGCTCGAGCTCAACTTCCGGATCCCGTCCTCAGCGAGTTTGCGTTCGGTGATGTCGTGGATAATCCCTAGGTAGCCGCTCGGGGCGCCGTCCGCCCCGACCACGGGCTCGGCCCGGCCGATCACCCAGTGGCTGCTGCCATCCTCGCGCAGAAAGCGGTATTCGGCCTGAAAACTCGCTCCTAGGCGCGCGTCTCGGTCCCATTGACTGAAAACCCGTTCGCGGTCGTCAGGATGTAGCGTTCGGGCCCACCCCGTGCCCAGCGCCTCCGCGCGCGATATTCCGGAGAGCACGCACCAGCGGTCGCTTACGTAGGTGCAGGCTCCACTAGCGTCCGTCCTGAAAATACCGGCTGGCGCGAGCCGGATGACGTCGTGAAGATTTCGCTCGCTCTCACTCAAGAGGCGGGTGCGCTCGGCCGCGATTTGGTTCGCGCGCTCACCGATCGACTGAAGGCCCACGACCACGCTTGCGAGAAGCAAGGTGAGGATCGAACCCAGACAAGCGATCCAGGTCGCAGTCCAGTCGGCCACGACTGGCGCCAGTGGAGAGCGGCGCCAGCTTAGATCGATGCGCTGATGCCCGAAGCTCGAGTGGGTGACCTGGTCGTATTGGCCACCTTTTCCTGCAGATTGGAAGAGGAACGAGCTCGATCCGTCGCCCGCATCCAAAGAAGCCGAAAGCTCAAGCGTTTGGGAAAAACGTCCGAGGGCAGATCGAAAAAAGTCATCCGCGATGAAACCGGCATCGACCCAGGCCATGAAATCCGATCGGCGGCCGGCCAGGGTGCCGGGGTCGTGTTTGTGCCGGTAGATAGGAAGAAAAAGCAGGAACGCCGGGCGCGCGAGCGGGTCTTGGACAATGTGGATGACGCCGCTCATCGCGGTCGTACCGGTATCCCGTGCAAGCTCGGCCGCGCGCCTGCGTTCGCTCTCGCTGCCCATATCGACACCGATCGCGGAGCGATTGGTGTCCTCGGGCTCGACGTAAGTCAGGATAAAGTGGTCGCCATGGTTCTTGCCTGAGGCTTCAAGAGTGGTACCGGGCGTCGCGAACGCCTTGAATCCTGGGTAGCCTTCCTTGCGCGCCATTCTGTTGTAGCTCTCGATCGCCCCGGCAGGCACCGGCCATACCACCCCAGTCGCTTGGATGCCGGGATACCGTTCGTGCAGGTTGAGGGTCTCGAAATATTGTTTCCACTCGTCGCGCTCCACCGACTTGGAGGCACCGAAGAGTGCAACGCCCCCGCGAAGCGCGTCTTCGTATGCGGCAAGCCTGTTCTCAATGAGGGACTGCGCGTCGGTGACCAGTCCCTCGAATTCGGCCTTGCGCCGTTGTTGCTCCTTCTCGTGGAAGGAGTGGAACGCCACAAGCGAGATCGCCCACCCGCCAATCAACGTGACTGCCGCCCAGCGCAGCGGCCCGGCTTTTCGAAAGCCCGCGAGCGCGAGTCCAGTGAGCGCGAAAGTCGCAAGAAATGCCTGGAGATGCAGCAACTCATCATTGAGCGGTCCGCCGACGAATGGACCATAGCCTCGAAGGGTGCCACCCACGCTTGCGGCGCAGATTCCGAAGGTCACGACTGGAACGGTAATCCCGCCCTCGAAGATGGCCGCTAAAAGGAGGAACGGGAAAAGAAAGAAAAGCCAAGGTCCACCCGCTGCGGTACCGAATACCGTGAGTGCCGGCAAAGTGAGAGAGATCGCGAAGGCGAGACGCCCCAGGCGCTGCGCGGGAGAAATAAGCGCCCGTGCGCTCGAGGTTTCTGCCAGCGCGAGAAGCAGCGGCGCAATAACGAGCCCACCGAGGGCGTCGCCTAGCCACCAGGTGCCCCAGATGCTCCCTGCGGCGCTCGCGGGAGCGGCGCCCGTTGCCAGTAGGCTCAAGACGCCGACACTCGCGCTAGCGATCGGCGCTACAAGTGAGGCGAGCGCGACGCCTGCCATCCGAGTGAAATGCATCAAGTGTTGCGAGCGTCCCTCGACGAACTTCAGGATCCAGGCGCCGACCACTGCTTCGAGCGCGTTTCCCAGGCCGATCGGAAGGGCTGCGGCCAATGGGTTACCGGGCATCGCGTTCGCGGCCGTCGCGCCCAGTAGAATCGCTGGCCAAAGCCTGATTCCCAGCAAACGAAGCATGGCGATCGCGAAGCCGGTTGCGGGCCAGACTGGCGAAGCGCTCTTGTTGATGGTCGCCAGAAGCAAGCCGACGCGAGCAAGCGCGAAATAGACGATCGCCAAAGCAAGCGCGCGCGGCAAGGTACGGGTGAACGAACGGGGTAGAGCCATGGCCTTCCTTCAGGATCTCATCGGCGGGCTTGGCCCAGATGGAGACCCTATGAAGAAAATCCCACGTGTGTGTCTGGGAAGACCTATTTTTCGGTGCCGCGGACCATGGGGGCGGTCTTCAAAAACTTGACGGTCTTGTTGTTTTCCTCGGCCCAGCGCAGCCCCCAGTCGCTCTTGAAGAGCACGACGGGCTGCCCATCACGGTCTTCCAGGCAGCGCGAGTCCTCGCGCCGCTCGAAGAACTCGGCATCGAAAGTCGCCCCTGGGTTGGCCACTGCCCAGCGGGCGTGGACGAAGGGCATCTTCTCGATCTTCACGTCGACCGTGTACTCGCTCTTGAGCCGGGCCTGCAGGACTTCGAACTGAAGTGCGCCAACCGCACCCAGAACCGGGTCCTTGTCGCCGAAGCCGCGCTGCCGGAAGACCTGCACGACGCCTTCCTCGGAAAGCTGGTCGAGCCCCTTCTGGAGTTGCTTGCGCTTCATCGGATCGAGGATCAGGACACCCGCGAAATGCTCGGGCGAGAAGCGTGGCACGCCTTCGTACTCGAACGGCTTGCCCTCGCAGAGAGTATCGCCAATACGCAGGTCCCCTGTGGTGTCGAGCAGGCCGACGATGTCGCCGGGCCAGGCCTCGTCGATCACGACGCGCTCCTGGGCGAAGAAGTGAAGGGGCTTCGAGAGCTTGAAATCTTTGTTCAAGCGCGCATGCCGCGCGCTGATCCCGCGAGTGAATTTTCCCGAGCAAACGCGCATGAAGGCCACCCGGTCGCGGTGCTGGGGATCCATGTTCGCTTGGATCTTGAAGATGAAGCCGGAGAACTTGGGATCCGTCGGCTCAACGATCCCGTCATTCGTGAATCGAGGAGCGGGCGTGGGGGCAATCTCGATGAACTTCTCGAGAAACCGCTGCACTCCAAAGTTGTTCATCGCGCTGCCGAAGAACACCGGTGAGAGCTGGCCCGCGAGGACCTGCTTGAGATCGAACTGATCGCCCGCCATTTCCATCAGCTCGACTTCCGCCTTGAGCTGCTCGTGTAGCTCCTTGCCTTCCTCTAAGTCGCGCCGGGGTCCGGCCATCAGCTCCGTGAAGATTGGGTCATCGATGCCGCTGACTTTCTTCGGCGCGAGCTTGCCTTTC
>JAYVOO010000103.1:0-2432 GCA_043757905.1 Oligoflexia bacterium | reverse complement strand
AGAAGCGTCGACGGAAAGCCGTTGAAGCAAACCATCCGAGACGCTTTCACCTTGAATAACACGCCGCCAGACCCGGCGGACGTGAAGGTCATCCTAATCCGCGACGGCTGCAAATAAATAGGGTCAGCCTCCAATTGGTACCAAACGGGGCCGGAGCGTTTTAATGGCTTAAAAACAAAAAGGCCCGGGGATTTCTCCCCGGGCCTTTTTAGTTTGGAATAGTTTGATTTAGGCTGCTTGTTCGACCGACTTAGCGAGGCGCGCTCCGGAAGAGGAGACGCCGCCTTTGCCGGACTTCTTCTGCTTGGCCCATTCCGCCGGGTCGTTCACCAGCGCGAACTTCAGGGTGTCCAGCAAGTCCTTCGTCAGGTGGAACTTGATCTTCTTGCGGAGCTCCTTCGGGATCTCGTCGAGATCCTTCGCGTTGCGGTGCGGGATGAGCATGGTCTTGATGCCGTGCCGGAGAGCCGCTAGGGTCTTTTCCTTCAAGCCGCCGATGGGGAGCACTTTGCCTCTGAGGGTGAGCTCACCGGTCATCGCGACATCTTTACGGACCGGGTTTCCGGTCAGAAGAGAGATGATCGCGGTGGCGAGAGTGACACCAGCCGAGGGGCCGTCCTTCGGAGTCGCGCCTTGCGGAACGTGGATGTGGATCTCGTAGTTGCCGAACACGCGTTCGTCGATGCCGAGCTGGCCGGCATGGCTTCTTGCGAAGCTAAGGGCCGCCATCGCGGATTCCTTCATCACGTCGCCTAGCGAACCGGTGAGGATGAGTCCACCGCCGCGCTTATGCATCATGGTGACTTCGATATTGAGGATCTCACCGCCGAATTGCGTCCAGGCAAGCCCGGTGCAAACGCCGATCTCGTCGTACTCGCGCTCTTCTTCGCCGAGCCACTTCGGAGGTCCGAGGTATTTCGGGACGGAGGCGTTGGTGACTTCAATGCGCTCGTTTTTTTCGCCGTCTTCATTCTGGGCCACTTTGCGCGCTACTTTGCGGCAGATCGCAGCGACATGCCGCTCGAGATTACGAAGGCCGGCTTCCTGGGTGTACTCCATCACGATGCGCTCCAAGGCGCCGTCGGTGACGTCGATGTCTTCAGGTTTAAGGCCGTTCTCGGCGATCTGCTTTTGGACGATGAACTGCTTGGCGATTTGAACTTTCTCTTCCTGGCTATAGCCGGAGAGCTGGATAACTTCCATGCGGTCGCGCAGAGCGCTGGGCACGGTGTCCATCAAGTTCGCGGTGGCGAGGAACATCACGTTGGACAAGTCGTAGGGCAAGTTCAAGTAATGATCGCGGAAGCTGAAGTTCTGCTCGGGGTCCAAGACTTCGAGCAAGGCGCTGGCCGGGTCACCCCGGAAGTCGGCGCCGAGCTTGTCGATCTCGTCGAGCACGAAGATGGGATTGTTGGATCCCGCCTGCTTCAACCCTTGGATGATACGGCCGGGCATCGCGCCTACATACGTACGGCGGTGGCCGCGGATGTCGGCTTCGTCACGGATACCGCCGAGCGAGATACGCACGAACTTGCGGCCCATGGCGCGAGCGATGGATTTACCGAGGGACGTTTTGCCGACGCCGGGAGGGCCGACGAAGCAAAGGATGGGTCCCTTCATGGCCTTCTTGAGCTTGCGGACGGCAAGGAACTCGAGAATGCGTTCCTTGATCTTTTTGAGATCGAAATGATCTTCGTCCAGAATTTTTTGAGCTTTGTTCAGATCGATGCGGTCTTCCGTGGCTTTGGTCCACGGAATCTCAACCAGCCAGTCGAGATAGGTGCGGACGATCGTCGCTTCGGAAGCATCTTGGTGCATGCGCTCCAGGCGCGAGCACTGTTTGATGGCTTCTTCGCGGATCTCATCCGGCATCTGCGCGGCTTCGATCTTGTTCCTGAGCTCTTGGATTTCTTCGCTCTTCGACTCAGTGTCGCCGAGCTCCGTCTTGATGGCGCGGATTTGTTCCCGGAGGAAGTATTCCCGCTGGCTCTTGGTCATCTCGTCCCGGGCTTGCGAACGGATGCGGGCCTGCATTGCGAGGATTTCGAGCTCTTTCACGAGGATCTCGTTGACCTTCTTCAGGCGCTCGACGGGATCGAAGAGCTCCAGGATGTCTTGAGCCTCGTTTACTTTGAGACCGAGGTTGGAGGCGACCAGGTCCGCCAGTCGTCCGGCGTCCGTGATATCGTCGACAACCATCAGAATATCGGGGGAGAGCATCCGGCCCAGGGAGATAACCTTCTCCAGCTGTTCCTTCACCGTCCGCATCATCGCCTCGACTTCGACGTTGTCGCGGGTGGCGGCGCGCTCTTTGATCTGCTTCACTTTAGCAGTGAAGAACGGCTTCTCTTGGGTGAAGTCCGTCGCGGTGCCTTTCATTAGGCCTTGAACCAGAATTTTCACCCGTCCGTCCGGCAGCTTTCTCATGCGCA
>JAYVOO010000102.1:0-8946 GCA_043757905.1 Oligoflexia bacterium | reverse complement strand
CCAGCTCGATTCCTTTGCCTTTGTCGTCCACCCAGCGGCCGGTGGCCGGGTCAAAATTAAAATGGTAGGCGGTGCCCTTGGCCGCGAGCGCGAGCCAGAGCTGGCGCACCGAAGGCTGTGCGCTGAGGATACAGCGAGAGCGGTCGGCCAGCGTGATCGTCATCGAACCCATCGACTGCTCGCATTCGGCGCGATCAGGGTCCACGTCGGCAAACGCAGCCTCGATCCGATCGAAGGTCGCCTGAATCGCTCCCCGGTACTCCACTTCATTCATCAATTTGTTCATCGCCCCTTGCCTTACCATGATCTTCCATGATTTTCTAATTCGCATCATGACCACCCAAACTCAGAACACCTGCCCCTGCGGAAGCGAACTCGCCCTAAATCAGTGCTGCCAGCCCCTCATTCAGGGCAAGAAGAAGGCGGTTACGGCCGAGGACCTGCTCCGTGCGCGCTACACGGCATTCGCTTTGGGGGAGGTCGACTTCATATTGAATACTCACCACTCCAAGACGCGCCATGAAGTGAAACGCGAGGAGATCGAGCAATGGTCGAAGAGCTCGCATTGGCTGGGCCTGAAGATCGTGCAAAAGGAGGCGGGCGGCGAGAAGGACGAACAAGGCACTATCGTGTTTTGCGCGACCTACCAGGAAACGCCGGTGACCGAGGAAACCCCTAACAAAGAGCATTGGGAACAGAGCCTCTTTGAGAAGGAAAAAGGCGAATGGCGCTTCTTGGACGCCAAGGGCATCCAGGTCGGACCCTACCGCCGGGCAGAACCCAAGGTCGGCCGCAATGACGTCTGCCCCTGCGGAAGCGGCAAGAAATTCAAGAAGTGCTGCGCGGAATAAGCTGATCCCTTGCGAGCCAGAAGGGCGGCACCAACGGTGCAAAGCTCCTCCCCATGAAGTCACCCAACTGGAGATGGGCTCGGAACGGCATCGCGGTCACCTCTCTCGTCGTGGCGGGCTTTCTCGTCACGCGGGCGACGCCACTCGGGCACGAACAGCTTCTGAACCGCTCCGCCCGAACCTTCAACGAGATCGCGCGGCGAGCGACCCCGTCGGTCGTGTCCATCACGGCGATCAAGAACATCGACCACAAGGCCATGGGCTTTGAGATTCCGCTCGGCCACGAGCAAGTGATGATGGGCATCGGCTCAGGCGTCGTGATCCGCTCCGACGGCTATATCCTGACCAATCATCACGTCGTCGAGAACTCCAAGCGCATTACCGTGGCCTTGGACGAGAAGCACAAGGTACTGGCCCAGGTCATCGGCGTCGATCCCAAGACCGACCTGGCTGTGATCAAGATCGATGTCGACGCCGACAAGCTCAAGCTGCCGGTGCTCGACTTCGGTAACTCGGAGCAGATCGCCGTCGGCGACGGGGTGCTCGCGATCGGGACCCCGTTCGGGCTCACGCACTCGGTCAGCTCCGGCATCATCAGCGCCAAGGGCCGGGCTCAGATGGGGATCGTAGACATCGAGGACTTCATTCAGACCGACGCCGCGATCAATCCCGGTAGCTCCGGAGGACCGCTCCTGAATACTCAAGGCGAAATGATCGGCGTCAATACCGCGATTTTCTCCCAGGGCGGCGGCTTCGTGGGCATCGGTTTCGCCGTTCCGTCTGAGATCGCCAAAGAAGTCGCCTTCGAGATCATGGACCACGGATATGTCCGGCGCGGCTACATCGGCCTGATGGCGCAGGACATGGACGAGCAACTCTCAAAACACTTCCAGGTGCCCACCCAACAGCAGGGCGCCCTGATCAGCCAGGTCCTGCCGAAGGGGCCGGGTGACGAGGCAAAGATGAGGGTGGGAGACGTCGTGCTCTCCTTCAACGGAAAATCGATCGCCGGCGCGTCCGAGTTCAAGAATCTAGTGGGCAAGACCCACGCGCCGGCGCTGATCCCGATCCAGCTGATGCGCGAGGGTTCGGTGCTCATGACCACAGTGAATATCCGCGAGCAACCCAAGCCCTCATTGCCCGGTTTGCAGCTCGCCGGAGTCGCGGCCGTGCCCGGAGTGAAGCCCAAGCCCTCACTCGGGCTGACGGTCGATGAGGTGCCTGGCACGCTCTCCGAAGCCCTGGATATCCCTCCAGGTTCAGGCGCGATGATCGTGGACGTCCGGGCGGGAACCCCCGCCTTCGAGGCGGGCCTCGCGCCCGGAGACGTCATTCGAAGCGTGAACCGCAAGGAGATCCGAACCGCCGGAGAGTTCGTCAGGATAGCCAACAAGATGAAAGAGGACGAATCGCTCGTCCTCTACATCCAGCGCGGCAAGGACGAAAAGATCTTCGTGCCGCTCAAGCCCGCGACTTAGTTGGCTTCGATCGTGTAAATGGTCGTGTAGAGGTCGTGGATCTGGCTCGCGGGAACGCTTGAGTTGTCTGCGAAGCAAGTGAAATCCAGGACCTGGCCGCTCTGGATGATTGCGACGAGCTTGATCGCGTTCTCCTGAGGCATCTCGATCGAGCATTCGCCCGATGAGCCGACGAGCTGAAGGTAAGACTCGCCTTCGTGGGTGACGATATTGGCTTCCCGGAGGCGACCCTTCAAAGAATGGGTTTCCACGGTCTGGGTGCCGACCAGCTGGTAGGCGGTGACCTTCAGGCGGCCGAAGTAGTTGTGAAGCGTAGCCTGAGCGGGAATCGAAACCAGACCCAGAGCGATCGCGATGGCGGGGACGAGAGAGCGTACGTTGAAGTTCATCATCTGAAAGTTCCTCCAGGTCCTCGGTTATCGAAAGGCCCGGGCCGAGTCAATCCTGCAGTTTCACGCTCTGTTTCGCCCGCGGCGTGTAGACGCCTGCTATCGGTACTTTCGAGCGTCAGTTGCGGGTTTAACAAGTTGTGCTTAAAATATAGGGATGCGGACAAAAGCACTGTGCCGAGAGCGTTCAAGCCAGTTTGTCTGGCTCCTGGCATCTCTCGCCGTGCCGATCGCGGCAGTCAGTACACAAGGCATGGCGCTTGCCGCTGAAGGCCTTTCTGCCGCTGAAACTTCCGATTCCCTCTCCTACGCAAGACAGTCCGGCTGGTCGCTTCTAGGCAGCGCTGGCGCGGGATACGCGGGCGTCGCGAGCGACGAATACAATAGCGCGCCCGGCGGCCCGCAGGGACTCGTCAGCGCCGAACTTGCCCTGATGACGACTCGCTGGGAGTTCGACGGCGGATTGGGCTGGTTCTATAGCCAGATCTCGGGTGAGAACAAGGAACAGCTTCCGATCGAGATCCGCACGCGCGCTGGAACTGTCGACCTCGGTGCGCGCTACCGCGCGACGGAACGCTTCCAGATCGGCCCTGCGTTCAACCTCGCCTTCGGAACCGACACCGCCTTCGGCCCGGACGTCGGCAGCACGCGCGGCTCGCTGCTGATGGGCCTCAAAGGCGTCTATGAAATCTCCCGTGGCCGCTTTCTGCTCCGGGCCTGGGCCCAGCTCTCGTCTGACCTCAACATCGGCGACCGCCGCCTGATACTTGGCCTCGCTGGCATTCAGATCGGGCTGCCCTTTACCGGCGGCAATCCCGAAACGCCCGCAGTCACGCCAGTCGCAGTCTCCATGCCTGCGCCTGCGACCCAGACTGTCTTCACCGTCGTACTTGACCCCAAGAAGGTCTTTTTCAAGACCAACTCGTCCAAGATCAAGCCTGATGTCATGAACATCCTGCGCGAAGTCGGCGCGCTCCTCCATGAAAACGCGGATCCCGGCGCGAGCATCTCGATCGCCGGACACGCGGACCAGCGAGGCGCCTTCAACTACAACCTCAAGCTCTCCCGTAAGCGCGCGGAATCCGTTCACGATGCCCTACTCGACGGAGGCGCCGATCCCGACGCGCTCGCGGTCAAGGCCTATAGTTTCCTCAAGCCCCTCGACCCCCGGAAGAGCATGGATGCTTTCGCGAAGAACCGACGAGTCGAGCTTCGTTTCGATAAAATCAAGAACCCGGAACTCTTCAAGAAGAAGCTCGGCGCCCTCGAGCTGGAACACCCGGAAACCCAGGAGAATTAAATGAGTCAAAAAATTGCCATGGTGGGCATGTTGATCGGTGTGAGTTTACTCGGGTGCGGGAAATCGGTGAATCAGGGCGAAAGAATTCCAGGCACTCTCCCCGACTCTGCGACGCCGCCGCCGGATATCCATCCCATACTGAAAGCCTGCACCGACGCCGAACGCACGCATTGGACATTCACTCAGCCCGACCCGGTGGAATCCCGCAAGGTGGACCTGCTTTTCGTCGTCGACGCCTCGAGCTCGCTCGCCAAAGAACGCGCGCAGATCGCGGCGAGCATTCCTTCCTTTATTGCCAAACTCAATCCCGGCACGGACCTCCGCATCGGCGTGATGCTCGGCCACGGCGGAGCCTCGAAACATTCGGGCCGGCTCTATTCCAATACCGGCGCCCCAGCAGTCATCGACGGCAGCGCGCTCACCCCGGCCGAAGTTCAGGTGCTTCTCACGATCAACCTGAAAAAGGTGACCAAAGACTCCGACCAAGCCAACGGCGAGACGCTCATGTATTCGCTGCTCAAGAGCCTCGAACCCGCGCGGGTGGCCGAGATCCAGGCCCAGGGATTCTACCGACCCGACGCCGCGCTCTCAGTGGTTTTCGTGACGGATGAGAACGACGTCTGCTACTCGCCCGTCGCCCACGGCTATCTGCATTTCCCAGACTACAAGCCGAGCGCTGGGTTGCTCGAAGAAGCCGCGTTCGCCAAGTACTGCAAGTTTCCCACGGGTTTCGCCGAGTACCATGACTGGGTTGATCACGAGCTCCGCCTATTCAAGGGCGACAAGCCCGTCACCCTGGGTGCGATTACTCACGTCGATCCCAAGCTCGTGCCCTACACCGAGAGCAGCGAGGACGCAATCGGGCATGGCATCATTGAACTGGTCCGCACTGCCACCAACGGCGTGCTCATGGACATCGCCGACTCGAGCTACGACAGCGGCCTTGAAAAGCTCGGTGACGTGATCTCGCAGTGGCAGCAAAATATCCTCACTCGCTTCAAGCTCAGGATCGATCAGCCTATCCGCGAAGACAGCCTGCGGGTGATGGTCGACACGGCCAAGGTCAAGCCCATCTACCATGCACCAGAAACTACCGTCGAGCTCTTGCTCCAAGACGCGGGCCAGAGCCACTCGGTGATCGACGTCAGTGCTTGCTTCGGCGCCTCATAAAGGAAGCGCAAAAAAAACGGGCGTGCCCTGCTCAGGACCCGCCCGCTTCTTCTTATGTGCACCTAAGACGGTCTGTCGTGAAGTTGATCAGCCGAGCGTGAAGCCCAGCGCCAGCATCCCGCTGAATAAATTCCGCTCGGTCGCGAACGTCACGTCCGGGCGAAGCGTCAGCGCTGTGTTGGGCGTCAAGCCGATCTCCACGTCGCCGCCTGCATTCGGAAACATATCCCAGCTCGAGGCCGTCGTAGCACCGAGCGCCACGGCTCCCGCCGACGAGCGGTAGATCAAGTTTCCGCCACCGTGAACGGCAAGCCGAAACGCATCGCCGAAAGTGTAACCCACCTTCGCGTTGACTGGGATGATCAGAAGGCTAGCGTCGCTCTGCCCACTCACACTACTGTTGGTACCGATGAAATTCGAGGTGGGTGAACCGAGATGCGAGTAGATCACGCCGCTCGAGGGCCCGGCGTAGATATTGGTCGGATCCGGCGTAAACCATCTGACCACGTTGGCGTCGACCGCGAGGCCTGCGGCTCCGCGGCTCGTGTCCTGCCCGAAGGCATCGGTATAAGCGACCACTCCCAGCTCGGGTTTGATCGAAACCGCCTCGCGCCTCAAATAACCGCCTTCTTCGTGTCTTTCATAGGCTTGGGTGGTTCCCATCGTGTCATCTGCCGCCGAAGCGGCCGGTCCCACGAGCAGAACTCCCATAGCAATCGTTCCAAGAGCAATTTTCAGCATAAATGAAACCTCCACTTTTACGTTAGATGCATCACCCGGTTGCATCTGCCGTTCCAGTGCGGTTTCGTGGCGCTTAGTGAGCGGCTGGAACCGTGTTGGGTCGTGCATTCCACAGGATCGCCATGAGAATCGCACCGATCACAGAGAAGCCAATCATGCTCGGAGCCCAGCTACCCCAGCCGAAATGATCCAGCATCGCGCCCATGCCGATGCCGACCGCGGAACCACCGATATACTGCATCCCGTCGAAGAAGCCAGCCGCAGTTGCGGCAGCTTTCTTGCCGCCGAAGTCCATTGAGGCAGTCCCGGAAAGCATCGAATGCACGATGCTGATTGCAAACGAGTTACCCACAAACGCGAAAATCACCCAACCGAGACCGGGCGACTTCCAGATGATCGCAAGGCAGATCGCCTGGATCACGTACCCGATGAATGCCATTGGAGCGCGGCGGCCTTTGAAGACCCAGTCCGAAAGCGTGCCCGCGCAGAACGCGCCGGCGATGCCCGCAAGGACGACCGCGCCCGCGCCCTTCTGGAAGACGCTCGATGTAAGCTCCAGGTGCTGGGCTTCCTGCATATAGCGCGGGAACCACTGCTCGAACCCGTGGCGGACGAGCCCGGTGCAGAACTCCGCCGCCGCGATCGTGATCATGACGGGATTCGTGAAGACCTTATTGAGAACGTATTTCAGGCCAACAGCCCCTGTGTCGCCGCTTGAGGCGTCTTGAACGTCGAGCTTGGGCAGTCCGCAGTCCTCAGGCCCGTTCTGCACGAACTTGTATGTCATCAACGCCATCACGGAGACAATCACCGAAGGCACGAAGAAGACCCACTGCCAGGGCAGAGTTGCGACTAGGAGAGGTCCGACGAAATAGACCAGGGCGCGGCCGCCCTGGATCATCGCGCCGAAGATGGCTGAGAATACACCGCGCTCGGAGATATGGAACCAGGCGGAGTTGACCTTGATCAGCGAGAGCGCGCTATACGACTGGAAGAAGCTGTTCAGCGACCAAACTGTTGCGAAGTAGCCGAGTAGCACCGTGCCCGTGCCGAGGAAGCCGAGATACGCCCCCAGGCCGAAGAAGAAGTTAAAGACGACCGTACCCAGCGCGCCGATCAGCATCGCCTTGCGGCCGCCGATCTTGTCAGCGATCGGTCCGTTGAAAATCGCCGAGAGGCCGTAGATCATGAGCGCCGAGCTGATGATCGTGCCAACCTGGGTCTTGTCCCATCCGTAAGCTTCCGAGAGCTGCTTGTTCACGAACGAGAGGTTGTAACGGCCCATGTACATGGCCGAATAAGTGAATCCGAGCACCAGCCAATTGAGCGCGCGACGGCTCCTGAATTTCGAGTCGATCACAGCGGTACCCATAAGAATCCCCTTACTACTTTATTAACAAGTTATAACAGCTTGGGCGGGCCGTCGATTTCAACGATCTTGATCTGAGCGCCGTCCACCGAGAGCGCACGCTTTCCGTGAACAAAGGCGATGAGCTCGTCGCCGACCAGGTGGGCGGCTTCGCGGGTCAGTGCCCCGGAGTCGACCAGATCCGACGGCGTCTTGATCTCGCCTCTCAGAAGCGGCAGAAGCTGCGCGGCGTTTGTCAGGTGCTTAGCCGCGATCCGGTGCTTGTCGGCCAGGATGCCGACGTAGCAGCGGAGGAGGTCTAGCACCTGATTCTCCTCGTTCGTCGGGATCTCCTGGCGAGGAGCTTTCGGCGAACGCGGAATCTGGGCGGTGATCTGCGCAGACTCTTCAGCCCCGCGCTTTATCGCGCCCAGGATCGCTTCGCCACTGTTTTTTACTTCGCCTTTGTTTAATCCGCGGAAAGATTCCAGGTGGGCGCGGTCTTTCGGGCGCACATGCGCGAGATCAACCAGCACCGCATCGTCGGCCACCCAGCGCCGGGGCAAGTTGAGCGCCCGAACGCGCTCCTCCCGCCAGCGAATCAGCTCGACCAGCGAGCCGAAGCCTTTCTTGTCGAGACGGCCGTTACGCGCGAGCTTGCGGGCCGTGCCTTCGATATCGGATTCATAGAGGCTCTTTTCTTCCCATTTCGCTGAGAGCTCAAGACCCCAGTCCCGGCGGCCGAGCTCATCGAGCCGTTCCATCAGGCGCTTGCCCAGAAGGACCAGGTGGACGACGTCGGCATGGGCGTACTCGGTCAGCTGCTCGGGCAACGGGCGGACGGACCAGTTGGTGCGCGCATGGCCCTTCTTGATTTCGACGTCGAGTACGGTCTTCAGAAGCTTCGAAAGCCCAATCCCGTCGCCGAGCCCGCAAAGAGAGGCCGCGACCGCGGTGTCGAGCGAGGGCGAGGCCACGAGCCCGAAACTCGTATAAAGGCATTCCTGGTCGCCTTGGGCGGCATGCAGGATCTTCAGGATGGACTTGTTCTCGAAGATGTCCCCGAGAGGCTTGAAAGCCGGATTGGAACCACCGGCCGCGCCGGGCTTATAGCCCTTCTTGAATGCCTGGGCATCGACGAGCCAGGATTCCTCTTCCGTCGCGACTTGGATGATTTCGACGATCGGGAAAAACGTGCTTTCGCGAATGAACTCCGTATCGAACGCGATGATGGGTTGATCTTTCAGAGACTCGGCGAGTGCCAGGATCCCTTCCGCCGTGGAGATCAGCGCCGGATGAGTGATCATTCAAAAGGGGCCCATCCGTGTCTTCATCATGAGGAGCTTAGTTCGCGTGATGGTGCGATGGACCGACAGGAACTTCAAGGCCGTAAACCAGGCCGTCGATCTTGATGTAACCCGACTCATGCTTGGTCGGGTTATCGCTCTTGTGGATCCAATGAATGATGGCCTGTGCATGGAGTTTCGGGTCGTTCTTCGTGGTGATGTAGTCGCCGCAGGCTTCCGCTTCCTGTCCGACGGCCAGCTTCGGGAGCTTCCCGAACTCGGCGTTGTAGATCGCTTCGATGACATCCGATTGCTTAGGTCCGATCTGGATCAGGAAGTGGTCATGACCGGTCTGGTCCGGAAGCACTTCAGAAATGCGTCCA
>JAYVOO010000101.1:0-8963 GCA_043757905.1 Oligoflexia bacterium | reverse complement strand
GTCAGGGCCGCTACGGCTGCGACCGCGAGCAGCGCGCACATCATGCGATTGTGGAACTTCCGCCGCCCGAAACCGCGCGCGACGAACGCAGAGAGGCCGGACTTCCGCTCCCGTTCCTCGAGTCTCTCGGATTGATCGCGGGTCATTGGGTTTTCCCTGCGGTGCGCCAGATGATCACGCGCGCGATCGCATTGATGACAAAGGTGACGAGAAAGAGCGTCAGCCCGATCTCGACTAGCGCCGAAAGATGGAGGCCGCTCGAGGCCTCGGCATATTCATTCGCGATGACGCTCGCAAGTGTCTGGGCGGGGGCGAAAAGCGATGCCGAGATATCACTCCGGTTGCCGATCACCATCGTGACGGCCATCGTTTCGCCGAGCGCGCGGCCCATGCCCAGGATGATCGCGCCGAAGATCCCGGTGCGCGCGCCACTCAGGACCGCGAGCCGCATGACCTCCCAGCGTGTAGCGCCCAGGCCGAGCGCGGCCTCACGTTGCGCGCGCGGGATCATCTTGAAGACTTCGCGCGTGATTGCCGAGATTGTGGGTGTGATCATGATCGCAAGGATGATTCCTCCCGCCATCATGCCGACGCCGTACTGAGGGCCTTGAAAGAAGGGAAGAAAGCCCAGGTATTTGCCGAGAAAAGGTTGAAGAGTGGTGCGGAGCCAGGGTGCGAGTACAAAAATGCCCCAGAGGCCATAGACGACGCTCGGGATCGCTGCAAGCATCTCAATGAGAAATCCCACGACAGATGCCACCCGGCGGGGCGCGAGTTCGTTGAGGAAGAGTGCAATGCCAATGCTGAGCGGCGCAGCGATCAGGATCGCGAGCAGCGAGGAGACAAGAGTGCCGAAGATGACGGGCATTGCGCCGAAGATCTCGCGCACCGGATCCCAGGTCGATGTGGTCAGGAAGCGAAAGCCGAACTTCTGGATCGAGGGGATCGCGCCCTGAATCAGGAAGACCGCGATCATTAGGAGCAGCAGGATCAGGCCGAATGAGGGCACCTGGAGGACGCGCTTGAATACGCGGTCCCCCAGGTGCACGTCTCGTTTCGGTTTAATGCGAGTTCTGGTACGCAGCTTTTCCTGCAGCAGAGAATTAGCGCTCATGGTTTCGGAAAGGGCGTCGGCAAGTTGACTTCCGTGATTCATACTTGCACAACTCCCTTCAAAACCTGAAACGAAAACCCCTTAATATCTTACCTGGTCACCGTAATTTGGGCGATCTTCGCTTCGACCTTCTTGACGAGCGAAGCAGGTAGCGGCGCGTAATTCATCGGTGCCGCGTCTTTCTGTCCGTCAGTCAGTGCCCATTTTAGAAGCTTCACGATCTTCTCGCCCTTGGGTGCAGGCATCGTCTGATGCACCAGCAAGTAAGTAAAGCCGCTGATTGGATAGGAGTCCTTCCCTTCGGCATTCGTGAGCGAGACGCGGAAGTCGTCCGGTATGCTCTTCAGGGCTCCCGCGGCCGCGGCTGAGACGCTCTTCGTGCTTGGTGAAACGAATTCACCCGACTTGTTCTTGAGAGAGGCGTAAGTGAGCGCGTTCTTTTCCGCGTAAACCAGTTCGACATAACCGACCCCGCCCGGGGTCTGCTTGACGAGTCCGGTGACGCCTTCATTGCCTTTGCCGCCCAGGCCGGTCGGCCAATTGACCGCGGTGCCCGCTCCAACTTTTTCTTTCCACTCAGGGCTGATCTTAGAAAGGTAATCTGTGAAGATGCCCGAGGTGCCACTGCCGTCTGAACGGTGCACAACCAGAATCTGCGTATCTGGAAGCTTCGCCTTCGGATTAAGTTTGGCGATCTGCGGGTCGTTCCATTTGGCGACTTTCCCAAGGAAAATGTCGGCGACAATTTCAGGGCTGAGCTTTAGGTCTTTCTCGATGCCTGGAACATTATAGGTCACTACGACGGCACCCAGTACGGTCGGAATATGGAAAACTTGAGCAGGGGATTTCGCAAGCTGCTCGTCGGTCATCGGGGAGTCGGTCGCACCGAAGTCCACGGTGCCTTCTTGGAACTGCTTGATGCCGCCGCCACTCCCAATCGACTGGTAGTTGATCTGCGCGAAACCGTCCTTCTTACTGAAGTCGGAGAACCACTTGGAATAGAGCGGGTAGGGGAATGTCGCGCCCGCTCCGTTGATCAGGATCGGCGCGTCGGCTGCATGGGCTGCGAATCCGGCGAGAGCGAGAACGAGAACTGGGAGTAGAGATTTCAATTTCATATCGTTTTTCCTTTGGAGAATTTAAAAGCTTAGATCGCGGCCTGGAAGGCGAGGATCAAGAGGCTGCCCGTCGAACCGTAGCCGATGGAGGGGCTGCCTGAGCTCGCGCTGTTCTTGGTGCCGTTGATATGGTCTAGCATGCTGTAGGTGAGCGTCACCTTCGAGTTATGCTTTAGGAGCAGGTAGTTCGCGCCGAAGCTGAAGGCAGTGGAGGTGAACGCCGATCCGGTCTTGAAAGCCTCGTAGCGGGCGATCGGCTGGATGTTCTCGGTGACCAGGTAACCGCCATCAATATTCCAACCGGAAGTATCGCCGAGCGATCCGTCCTGCATGGCGTATTCGGTGCGAAGAAGCGCCTGCTCATAGGCGAGTCGAGCGTTCAAGCCAAAACGTCCCGATTTGCCCCATGCCGCATCGGGTGCCGTTGTGAATGCGCCGAGTGACAGAATTTCGATTGGCTTGACGTCGACCCGCAGGTGCAGGTCTTTCTCGTTGTTCGTGTCCGGGGTGTTGGCGACGGTTCCCTGCGAAACCATGCCGGTAACCTTCACGATGCCGGACTTGTACTGAAGCTGTGCGCCGAGCTCGCGGCGATCGCCGAAGGCCGTCGAGACGAGCGCGCGCTCAGGAAAGAGAAGCTCGGAAGCGGAGTCCAGGCCTTCTGCCGTCGTAGGCGTCTTGAACTGGCCGATTGTGAACTCGAGCTCAGGAGTAAAGGAGAACGCCACGCCAAGATCCTGTAGAATCTTATTGTCGGAAGTCGTGTTGACAGAATTGACCGTGCCGCCGGTGACGGCAGTCGGGCTCGAATTGACGACGCCCTTGGCTGCATCGGCCATGACGAACCAACGGGTGTTTTCCACGACCGAGCCTGAGAACTTAATCTCAGCCCGGCGCAGGCGGAAGTTGAACTTGTTATCGGTGACGACGCTCGTGTCGTTGACTGCCCAGGTCTGAAGGAGGGCGTTGAATTTCGTTTTGCCAGTCCCGCTGTTGACTGGGGAAGCTTCGTCGGCGGCATGCGCCGGAAGGGCTGCGCTCGAAAGGCAGAGGACTGCGGTGAGAAGTAGGGCGGATGCATTGAGGCGAAAGGTCATTGATCGGGTCTCCAGGTTTTAGGTTGCGCCTTTTATAACGCCTGGAGACTTAGTTGTTTGTCAGGGTTCCATTAGGAAGAACGCAACTGGTTGAATTAACTCCGGTCAGCGGAAGCGCTCAGGACTTCGCCGTCAGCGCATTTGAGAGTGAATTGAATTGGGCGACAGCAGACGAAGCAGTCCTCTATGTAACTTTGTTCATCTACCGAGGCGTCGACTAAGATTGTGAAACTCTCACCGCAATACGGGCATTCGACTTCAGTCTCGTTCATTCACTTCCTTATACCTCGATTAACCCCAGAAGACGAAGATCAGGCAGATCACCCCTGCAGGTAGGGCGCAAAGTACGGTTGTGGCGACGGTGGTCAGGCTGGTCTGGATATTCTTCATAACGTTACCTTTTGTGTCCCCGTTTCCCTTTCTACTCTTCTAGTTCTACCTAATTTGACTTATTGCGTCAATTACTTATTTACATGCTGTAACTAAAGGATTACACTCTGTAATTACAGGGGGATCGACTATGGCGGGTAAGAAGGGCTATCAGGGGGCAGAAACCAGGCAGGCGCTCGTGGAGACGGCTCTGACACTCTTTGAGCGGGACGGCTTCCATAAGGTGGGATTGCCGGCCTTGGGGAAAGAGCTCGGCATCTCGCATGCGGCGATCTACGCCTATTTTGATGACAAGGATGATCTGCTCGCGGAATGCTGCCGGCTCTCGATGGGGGAGATCCGTCGGATCATTGATAGCCAGATCGACCCGAACGCGAGTTCGGAGTCCCGACTGAAGGGTTACCTGGATGGCAACCTGGAATGGGTACTCAAGCACCGCCGCCATGGGAACGCCTTGCTTTCGATGTATTACTTCGGTGCGCAAAGCGCCAAGCTCCGGGCCCTCCACCTGGAGATGGACCAGGGCAGCATCGCGCGACTTGAAACCCACCTGATCCTCGGCAATCAGTCCGGGGCCTGGCACGTGCGTTCGACGCGCGCGCGTGCGTCAGCGATCCACAGCTTAATTGTGGGCGAGATGGTCAAAGCCTTTCACTTTCCCCGCGAGATCCCCCGCGCAGATCGGCTGGCCTCGATCTGGCGGAACGTCAGTTTGCTGATTAAATAGAGTAGATTGAAATATACTTGAGACCTGCGGAGTCTCTTGCTTTTGCCCGCACGATCCTGAAATAATGGATGCAAGGGGTGAACACGGATGTTGACCTTAGTGCTGCTTTCTCTCTTCTTTCCTACTTCCATTCAGTTTTCTCAGGCGGGCTCGCCAAGCGTGGCCCAACGCTTGCGCGAGATCAATCGGGCCCATGATGCCGCGCTGTTCCCGCGTAATACGCCTTCGCTCATTGACGAGATGACTGCCCCTTCGTACCTTGAGCGCTTCTCGCGCGAGGAGTGCATGCTCCCGGTACCCGCGCCGGACGTGCTCACTGATCCGAAGCTCGTCACAGAGTGCAATCGACGCCTCAAGCAGGCGCTCGTCAACGCTCTCGCCTCAAAATATTACGCCGTGAACCGGAGAGCCGTTGAAGAGCGCTGCAAGAGCGAGGAGCTGGCGTGCATGGATCCCCGTATCATGGAGCTCTGGGTCAGAGACTCCCATAACTCCGAAATCGAGCGCTCGCGAAAAGAGAAGCTCGCCCGCATCGGTCGAAGCCACTAGGTCTCTTGCTTTGCCCCCGAGTGAATCGCCCGCATCCTGCATGTCCTTGAAGCATGGCAATTCCACTTCTTAATCGCGAGATCAAGTCGCTTTGCCCACAACCGAGCGGCACGCGCGCGCCACCGGGCGAGGCTGATCGAGCGGGCAGGCTGAGTTTTCATCTTGCTCCGGTATTCTTAAATCACTAGCATGTAGAATTCCAAAGAGGGGGCCCCTATGAAATCCAGTCGTTGGTTCTTGAATTCCGTATCCGTTGCGTTGTTAACTGGGCTTGCCACATTGGCTGCGGCCTGCGACTCCTCGTCGACGGGGCAGGGTGAGAACTCTCCGAAGAAGGCGACGCCTCCGGGTGCGCTGCCGCCCAAGAGCGGCGATCCGTTTGCTTGCGCGGGCAGCATCGCGCTTGGCCGCTGGGAGGGCGTCGACGCGTTCGACCAACTGATCTTCAACGGGGACTGTTCCTATAGCAGTTCGGCATGCAACGCGACGGGCACGGTCTCGAAGCTAGAAGCAGCGAGCGGCGCGACGGAGCTCACGGTCACGCAGACTGACGCGGTGGAGGGCTGCCTGCCCGCCGGCATACATCAGTGCCAATATGTGATCACGGAATCCTCGTCGGGCCCGACGCGGGCCGATCTCAGTTGTGACGGGCGGTCAACGGTCTCCTACGAAAAGCTCTGACACCAATGCCTCAGGTGAGGTGATAGCGCACGCTTGTGACGACCTTGCCGCGTTTCAGGCGGAGTGCTGCCCGGAGAACGAGGGCGGTCTGGTTGTGCAGGAACTGGTGATACCAACGCGAAGTGATGAACTCTGGGATGATCACGGTGACCGTGTCGTCCTGCCGAAGCTCTTCGACGTCATCGATGTAATCGATAATCGGGCCGATTACTGAACGGTAGGGGGACTTGAGCACGACGAGCGGGATCTCGGGCGCCCATTTCTTCCACTGTTCGCGCAGGCGGTCGGTCGCGCCCGGATCCAGTTCCACATAGCAGGCGCGAACGTCACTTGAGATCGAAACCGCATACCTGAGCGCGTCCATGACGCCGGGATGGATGCCTGAGATCGGCACCACTGCCGTATGGCGAAGCGGCGCGATCGGCTTGTGCTGGGAGAGCGCAGCGTGCGAGAGCTGGCGCGCCACCGCCAGGTAATGGCTGTGGATCTGGTTGAAGAGGACGACAAAGATCGGGATGAGCAGGATCACCATCCAGGCCCCGTGCGTGAATTTCGTCAGACTGATCACGATGAGGACTCCGGTGGTCATCACGCCGCCGACGGCGTTGAACGAGAGCGCCCTGATCCAGCCGCGCTGGCGCAACTTCAGGTGATGGATCACCATGCCTACCTGAGAGAGCGTGAAGGAGAGAAAAACGCCGACCGCGTAGAGTGGAATTAGGTGATGGGTGTCGCCGCGGAAAAGCCAGATCAAGCCGATCGCTGCCGCGCTCAGCCCAAATATGGCGTTCGAGAAGACAAGGCGGTCGCCCAGGCTCGCGAATTGCCGCGGCAGAAAGCGGTCCTTCGCGAGGAGTGAGGCGAGCATCGGAAAACCCGCGTAACTCGTATTGGCGGCAAGGAACAGGATCAAGGCCGTTGAGATTTGAATAAAATAAAAGAAGGGGCCATTTCCGAATACGGCCTTCGCGAGGAGAGAGATCGAGGTCTGGCCTTCGCTTGGCACGATCCCATACAGATGGGCGAGAAGCGTCAGTCCGAGAAAGAGCCCGCCCAGGATCAGCGACATCAGTGCCAGCGTCGTCTTGGCGTTCTTTTGCGCGGGCTCGCGGAACAGGGGGATTCCATTGGAGATCGCCTCGACTCCCGTCAACGCTGAGCAACCGGACGAGAATGCCCGAAGCAGCAGGAAGACGGGAATGGAGGGGTAAATCTCATGGATGATCGGAGCGACAGCCGTTTGGGTGCCCAATAGCAGCTGCATGCCGCCGGTCGCGATCAGCGCCGTCATGCCAATCACGAAGAAGTAGGTTGGAAACGCGAAAAGGCCTGCCGATTCCTTGATGCCGCGCAGATTCAGCATCATAATGAGCAGAATCACAGTCGCTCCGACGGTCACCCTGTGGTCGTTCAGAAAAGGGACTGCAGCCGCGATGTTCTCGACCCCGGCTGCGACCGAAACCGCGACGGTGAGAGTATAATCGATCAAGAGCGAGGCCCCAGCGACGAGGCCCGCGGTCTGCCCGATGTTCTCCTTGGCGACGGTATAAGCGCCGCCGCCGCCGGGATAGGCGTCGATGGTCTGCCGATAGGAGATGGTGATCACGACCAGGAGCGCCGCGATGGCGAGCGCAATCGGAATGGACCAGGCGACAGCCGCGGTGGCGAAGACCGACAACGGAATCAGGATTTCTTCCGTCGCGTAAGCGACCGATGAAAGGGCGTCGGATGAAAGGACGGCGAGCGCTTTCCATTTGGGGATGCGCTCGTGCGCAGCCATCTCACTGGTCAGCGGGTCGCCTAAAATCAGTCTCTTGATGCGTTCTAGACCCATAGGATGTGGTCTGGAAACATGCTCTTCGCGACTTGTTCCGTCAAGCTCTGCCTCTCACCCATTCACTTCACTTCGATGATCTTGGGGCGGCGTTTCTTCGTGAAGACTTTCCAGGACTGCATCAAGATCTCCGCCGACTTGACGACCGCCATGGCCCCGCCGAGTCGCTTCGCGAGCTTCGGACGGGATAAGAGGAAGGGCAGCGCCAGTCGCGCACCCAGGATCTGTTGACCCGAAGTCATGAAGACGAGAGCCAGCTTGGCGCGCATGCGGAGAGATCGTATCTCCGATTTCAAGCTGTCGCGCTGCCTGGGATGCTCGGAATAATGGATGCCGAGCTTTCCGGCGAGTTCATCTAAGTCGCTCTCAAAGTCCTCACTCTGCAAGTATTCTTTGAGCTCATCGCTGCGACTCGCGAGTTTCTCCCAGGTATCCTCGACCGCGCGGCTCGCGCGGGCCTGCGTCTTGCCGAATTGGGCGGCGGAGTCTTTGGCGAGCTGTTCAAGGAGCAGGCGCAACATTTCCTGAATTTGAGTAAACTGGGCGGCGGTCGGCCGGAGGGGCATTCGGGAAAGATATCAGAATCTTTCTGCTCGGTCAAAGAACCACGATCAAAGTTGCTCGGGCGGCCGTCTGACACTTGCAAGTTGATCGACTTCGCGTAACCTGCCGGGCATGCCCGTCAACATCGCCCGACTTAACAAGAACCAACAGCAGGCGGTTCTCCATCCCGACGGGCCCCTACTCGTACTTGCTGGCGCGGGCTCCGGTAAGACCAGCACGATGAGTTACCGGATCGCGCATCTCGTGGCGGACCGACGCGTGCCGCCCTCGGCGATCCTGGGGCTCTCATTCACGAACAAAGCGGCGCGCGAACTGAAGGAACGCGTGCAGAAGCTGATCAAGGAGAATCTCGGCGCGAAAGGGGGCAAAGGCCTCACGATCACGACATTTCACAGCCTCTGTGTTCGGATTCTCCGTAAGCACGCCGTGAAGCTCGGTTTCCAGGACAATTTTACGATCATCGACGGCTCCGATCAGCGTGACATTCTCAAGCAGATATTCAAGAACGTCAAAATCGACGACCGGAAGTTCGATCACGACGTGATCTTGAATGCCTTCTCTCAGGCAAAGAGCCGCTTTCTCACGCCCGAGCAGGCGGAGGGGTATTTTCTAGAAGGCAAGAGCCTGCAGGGAGAGTACGGGATCGCCGCTTTGACGGCTTACGCCAAGTACCAGGAACAGCTCAAGCTTCTGAATTCCATGGACTTCGATGACCTTCTTTTCTACGGCGTCGAGCTGCTCGAAAAGAATGCGGATGTGCGCGAGCAGTATAATGAGCAGTTCCGTTATATTCTAGTGGACGAGTACCAGGACACCAACCCGACACAGTTCAAGATCCTGAGGCTCCTCACCCAGCGCTCACAGAACATCTGCGTCGTCGGCGATGACG
>JAYVOO010000100.1:0-2439 GCA_043757905.1 Oligoflexia bacterium | reverse complement strand
GCTGCTCGCGGCCTGCGCCGCCTCAGGGGTGGACGGCTTCACCACGCGGTTCGCGCAGGCTGAGCTCGCGATGCAAATGACGGTTGCCAATATGATCTGGATTCTCATCTCTTCCCCTTGGTTTGCCTGGGCGAGGTTTCGCCCGAAAAAAATTTTCTCTTTTGAAAGTCTAGAGGCCACCTGCCGGCGCTGTCAAAACATGGTTTTTTGACGGTCTCCGAGAAACGACCGGAATCGGCAATTCAATTCCGACGTACCGGGTTTTTGCCGAACCCTGCGGAATCCACGAAACCTGACTTGAGCGCTCGCGCCAAATCCTTGCGCGCGATGAGATAGGCTTTTAGTCCACCAGTGGGCATCCCGCAGGCCATGGCATGCATCCTTCCGTCATGGGCATGGCGGGATTCGGCGACTCGAACGCCGGCAGCCTCGAGCTTGGAGGCAGCATCGCCTAACTCAGGTTCGAAATGCTTTCCGCAACTCAGCGTGCCGTCGGGCACGACCACCCACGCCTGCTCCGGCCCAGCCACGAGCTCCGAGATCGCCAACGGGACAGAAGCGGACAGTCGGGCGCTCGGCGCAGGTGAAGGGTCTGGGTTCGGGGTGGGTGTCGCGCATGCAGTCGCAAGCAGAAACAGGAAAGAAGCGAGAGTGTTCATTTGCAACCGAGACTAGATGATTTATGTTTCACGTACAATATGAAGCCCACCTGGCAGAGAATCTCCGAAGTCTTGGTACTCCGCACACCCATCATGGATCTGGTGAAGCGGCGCTATCAGCTTCCCGATGAGTCCAAGCAGCTAGATCACGACTTTTATGTGATTCGGTCGCGTGACTGGTGCAACGTCATTCCCGTCACCGCTCAAGGCACTGTCATTCTCGTCCGGCAGTTTCGGGTCGGAGTGGACAGCGAAAGCCTGGAAGTCCCTGGCGGGATCAAGGACGACTCGGACGCGACTCCCGAGGCGACCGGGCTTCGCGAGCTGGTCGAGGAGACGGGCTATGAGCTCGCGCCCGGCGGGCGCTGCGAGAATATCCTCTCGATCCACCCGAATCCGGCGATCCTCGACAACCGCTGCCACCTCTTCCTAGCTGGCCCGGTCGCGCTGACCCGCGCGCAATCTCTCGATCCTTCCGAGCGCGTGTCCGTGGTGGAAGTGCCGATCGACGCCGTCTCCGACTTGCTGCTTCGGGGCGAGATCTCGCACACACTGAACATCAGCGCGTTCGGACTGCTGCTGCTAAAGAATCCGGGCAGGACCTTGTCCGAGGTCCTCTGGAAGTTCAGCCGCAGCTTGTAAGCGGCCCTTCGTAGACCAGCCGAAACCGCGGGTGGTACTTGCCGCCCGCTAGCCGTTCGCAACAGCCCTTGCAGGCGAGCCCCTTCTTGATGATCCGACGTTTCATCCGGAACTCTTTCGCGCACTCGGGGCATTTATACACGTGCCGCGGGGACTTCTCGTTGGTGAGCGTGAGCGTGTGGAAGCGGCTCACGCCCATCTCTCGCATCTTGACGTAGAAATCGGCCGTGTGCCCGTAAGGCTGGCCCCGGCACCAGAGCCAGTAATGAATCATCTCGTGCCCCATCGTATCCCGGAGCTCGGGACCCAGCTCCCGGACAAAGGCCGCGATCTCGATCGAAGGCGCTCTGGAATAACCGCCCCAAGGTTTGCGGCTGCCCGGGACGAACCGACCCGCGCTCGAGCGCAGGCGCGCGTTCCACCTGAGCACGGGCGGCTCGAGGAAGTTGTCGAAATGGAGGGCGTTGAATTCCTGGAAAATGCTGAGAAGGTCCAATCCTCCCGAGTCTTGCCCGAATCATGTAAACTGTCAACGCGCCCGCCAAGCCGCGCCAAGTATGCTATGAAGGTGGCGTGAGCGAGCAAGAACGACAGACCGAGGACTTCAACCTTCACGCGGCCAAGGCGCTTGAGTGGGGGCGCTTTCTCGCGCTCGCCGAGGCTGAGGCCAGAAGTGAGCCGGGTAAACGCCGCATCCTCGAAGCCTCGCAGCCTTCGAACTGGGCTCCTGACATCACGACCGCCCGCTTGCTTCAGCATGAATGCCAGGAGGCCACGGCGCTCCTCACGCGCGACGGCCTCTGGGGCCCGCTCCAGGATCTTTTCGATCCGGAAAACGCGCTCGACAAACTTGGACGCGAGGGCGTGCTCGAAGTCACTGATCTCGCGCTGCTTCGGCGCTGGCTCTTTGCGATCGAAGCCTGGACGCAGTTCCCGCGCGAAGAGATTCGCGGCGAGAGTTTCAAGCGGGCCGTGCTCTCGCTGCCCGATCCGCTCTCCCCGCTCAAGATCCTGGACCGCATCCTCACTCCCGAAGGCGAGCTTTCCGAGCGCGCTTCACCCAAGCTCTATCAGCTTCACACCGAGATCCGTTCGCTCAAGCGGGAAATTTCATTTACGCTTGATCATCTGATCAAAA